>CACFMU010000004.1:0-47757 GCA_902567435.1 uncultured Pelagibacteraceae bacterium | reverse complement strand
TGGAATGGGACTGTGTCTTTCGAAGGTTTCTTAATATCAATCCCAACTGGATTATTATTACCTGGAACATGTAATGCCCAAATATGAAGAACTACAAGTCCTAGAATTAAAAAAGGTATTAAATAATGAAGTGTGAAAAATCTAGTTAAAGTTGGGTTATCTACTGAATAACCACCCCAAAGCCATGTCACAATTCCTTCACCTACTAATGGAATTGCACTAAATAAATTAGTTATAACAGTTGCTCCCCAAAAACTCATTTGTCCCCATGGCAATACGTATCCCATGAAAGCAGCAGCCATCATTAATAAATAAATGATAATACCTATTATCCAAATTATTTCTCTTGGTGATTTATAAGATCCATAAAACAAAGATCTAAAAATATGAATGTAAACTGCAAGAAAAAACATTGATGCACCATTTGCATGAATATATCTTATTAACCAACCATAATTAACATCTCTCATGATATGCTCAACACTTTCAAATGCCATATCAGCATGGGCAATGTAGTGCATTGCAAGAGTTAAACCAGTTACAATTTGAGTAATTAAACAAAAAGTTAAAATTCCACCGAACGTCCACCAATAATTTAAATTTTTTGGAGTTGGATAATCTGTTAAATGGTTTGCAAGAGTAAGTAGCGGTAACCTATCGTTAAACCATTTTCCAACTTTTGATGAAGGTGTGTAATCATGATCACTCATAGATATTATCCAATTTTAATTGTATTAGCGTTAACAAATTCATATTTTGGAACTTCCATGTTTAATGGTGCAGGACCTTTTCTAATTCTTCCAGAAGTATCATAATGAGAACCATGACAAGGACAAAACCATCCATCATAATCACCTTTATCATTTAATGGAACGCAACCTAAGTGAGTACAAACACCAAGCATAACAAGCCACTCCGGATTTTTTGCTCTATCTTCATCTTTTTCAGGATGTATTAAATCTTCCATCTTTACAGATCTAGCTTCTTTAATTTCTTCTTCTGTTCGTCTTCTGATAAAAACTGGTTTACCTCTCCATAGAACTGTAATTGTATTTCCTCGCTTAACTGAGCTAATATCTACTTCTGTGCTAGCTAATGCTTTAACAGATGCATCTGGATTCATCTGGTCTATAAGTGGCCAAACAACTGCGGCAGCACCTACAGCACCTACAGCATATGAGGCTGTAAACAAAAAGTCTCGTCTTTCTGGTTTTTTGTCTGACATTGATTATAATAATTAATATTGCCTGTTATTGATTTAAAATACTTAATATACGAATTCATATAATATAAAATAATAATTTTACTACTGAAAGAATGACACAGAATCCAACAATTCTAAGACCTAAAATCGCATTATATGAGCCTGATATTCCTCAAAATACAGCTGCAATAATTAGAACTTGTGCTTGTTTAGGGGCGAAACTTGAAATAATAGAACCTTGTGGTTTTCATTTGAGTGATAAACGCTTCAAAAGAGTAGTGATGGATTATATGGATTGGGACAAAATTAATATATATCAAAGCTCTGATAAATTCTTTGAAGCGAAAAAGAATCAAAGAATTGTATTGATGACAACCAAAGCGTCAGTATCCTATACAGAATTTAAATTTCAAAAAAATGATACAATTTTATTTGGCAGAGAAAGTGCTGGAGTTCCTGAAAGTGTGCATCAATTAATAAATGATCGTCTCAAAATACCAATGAGTGAAGATACCAGGTCGCTTAATATTGCATCTTCGGTAGCAATTATTTTAGCAGAAAGTTTAAGACAAACTAAATTGATATAAAATGGATAACGAAATTAAAAAAGATCTAGCTAGTAATTGGTTTAAATTACTTCAAAATGCAATATGTGATGACATCATAAAGTTAGAAAATAATAAAATCAATTTTCAATCAACAACATGGAAAAGAAGTAAAAGTAAAGATGAAGGTGGTGGTGAATATAGAATTTTAAAAGATGGTAAAATTTTTGAAAAAGTTGGTGTTAACTTTTCAAAAGTTAATGGAAAATTTCCAAAAAAATTTCAAAAAAATATTCTAGGAGCTAGTAAGGATCCTCGGTTCTGGGCTTCAGGAATTTCAATAGTGATGCACATGCAAAATCCACATATTCCAGCTATGCATTTTAACACTAGATATATTTGCACAACACAAAATTGGTTTGGTGGAGGAATGGATGTTACTCCTACAATCAAAGATAATCAGGAAAAAAGTAAATTTCATAAAACTTTAAAAACAATGTGCGATCGACATAATAAAAAATATTATAAAAAATACAAAAAATGGTGTGATGAATATTTTTACTTACCACATAGAAAAGAAGCAAGGGGAATTGGTGGTATCTTTTTTGATTATAAAAAGAATGATTTTGAAAATGATTTTAAATTTGTAAGAGATGTTGGTGTTACATTTCAAATGTTATTTAACTCGATCATTAAAAAAAAGATAAAAAAAAAATGGACTTTTAAAGATAAAGAGATGCAATATGTAAAAAGAGGACGATACGCAGAGTTTAATTTATTGTATGATAAAGGAACAAAATTTGGTCTACAAACTGGCGGTAATGTTGAAGGAATTTTAATGTCATTACCACCAATTGTAAAATGGAAATAAAAAATGGATAAAGAGCCAATAACACTGAACGGTTTGAATAAATTAAAAGAAGAATTAATTTTTTTAAAAGAAAAAAAAAGGCCTGAAATAGTTGCTGCTATTGCTGAAGCTAGATCACATGGTGATCTAAAAGAAAATGCTGAATACCACGCGGCAAAAGAAGAACAATCACATAATGAAGGTAGAATAACTGAAATTGATGATATTATTGCTAGAGCAAATGTTATTGACGTAACTAAATTAAATAATGATGGAAAAGTTATTTTTGGCTCAACGGTATTTTTAGAAAATTTAGATAATGGAGAAAAGATCAGTTATAAAATTGTTGGAAAAGACGAAGCTGATTTAAAACAAAAACTAATTTTTTTTCAATCTCCAATAGGCAGAGGATTAATTGGAAAAAACAAAAATGATTTAGTTGAAATAACTACACCAGCAGGAATTAAAAACTTTGAGATCAAAGATGTTCAATATATCTAACTCTTAATAACTTTTTGAACTTGTTTATCTGAAATTTTAAAACCATTATTAACCCAAATCTCTTCGATCGATTTAAATTTATTTCCTAAAATTTTACCTTCGGGAATATTAAAATCATTCATTAGTGTCTTTGCTGTTATTGGTATTATTGGAATTACTTTATCTTTGTAGTATTCGAGTAAATTTATTAATTTTTTTTCAACTTTGTTAGATGTAAAAATCTTAAAATTTATAATATCGATTACTGGTTCATTACCATTATAATATAAATATTTATTAAGATTTTTTTCTGTAAATTTTTTTATATTTATTCCTTCATTATAAAAGGAATTAATCATTTTTAGCCTTTTCTGATCTTTTTTAGAAATATTAAACTTATATAAAAAATATTCAGTATTATCAGTTCCATCAATTACCATGAGAGATAATAAAAAAATAAAATCGATATTAAATATATTATTTTTTGCATATGAGTTTAGTTTTTTAAAATTTTCTAAATTTTTAAATTGAGGAAATATAAGATATAGAAGCTCTAAGCTTAGATCGTCTTCAAATAATTTTAAAAAATTCTTCGAATTAGTTATTTTTTTAAATTCATCTAATAATCTTTCACTAGATAATTTTGATATTCCATCGATATTTCTTTTTATTATTTTAATTATTTCTGGCCTATGTTTGTGATTTGAATAATTTATAAAAAAACGTACATATCTTAGAATTCTTAAGTAATCCTCTTTTATTCTATTTTCTGTATCACCTATGAAGTTTATTAAGCCTTCCTCTAAATCTTTCTTTCCATTGTTTGGATCAAATAAGTTGCCATTTTTATCAGAATAAATTGAATTAATTGAGAAGTCTCTTCTTTCTGCATCTTCTTTCCAATCTGATGAAAATTCTATCTTGGCATGTCTTCCATCTGTAACGACATCTTTTCTTAAAGATGTAATTTCATATTTTTGTTTATCAATTAATGCTGTAATTGTTCCATGTTCAATTCCAGTTTCATAGTAATCAATTTTATTTTTTTTTAACGCTTCACAAACTTCATTTGGTTTTAAATTTGTGGCAAGGTCAATATCGTCAATGGCTTCTTTTTTTATAATTTTTCTTACGCACCCTCCCACATATCTCACTTCACTATTTTCTGAGTAACTATTAATTGCATCAAAAATTTTATTTGCAGATGTATTGGTGGTTATATCTTTGAGATTTTTGCTAATGTAATCAAGATTTTGAGATCTTAAAAAAATTTTATCTAAAAAATTATTCATATATGGCTGGGGCGCTAGGATTCGAACCTAGGATGCCGGTACCAAAAACCAGTGCCTTACCGCTTGGCTACGCCCCAATATTAATTTCGTATAACACAAAAATATAAAATTTATAGAGTTTTTGAAGTATTACACCAATAATTTTTAAATTTTCTTTTAAAATGAACTTTTGCCATCTCACAATCTTTTTTTGAAAGAAAATATGCAACCAATACTGAACCTGAGCCAGTCATTCTCACAAATAATGGGTTTTTTAAATTTTCTAGAAATAATTTGATTTTTTTAAGCTTTGGATATTTCAAAAAAGCGACATTCTCTAGAGCATTATTTTGTTTGGATAAATATTGCGGATTAAACATTGTCTTTTTTGGTCTATTATATTTTGATCTTGTAAAATTTTTAACCCCTGAATAAATTGTCTTTGTAGAACACCCAAAATTTGGCTTTACCAAAAGTACGTAAAATTTACTATAATTAGAAAATTTTTTAATGTTATTATTAGATTTTAAAATCCCATTTTTAAAATCCACTCCTAGGATTACATCTGATCCAATTGACTTAGAAATATCAGTAATTTTTTTTTGATTTATTTTAATATATTTCTTTTTTATTAAAAAATTTAAAATTCTAGCTGCATTCATTGATCCTCCACCAAGCCCTGCTTTCTGAGGTATATTCTTATTTATCTTTATTTGAAATTTTTTATTTCTAATTAGCTTTTCTTGATCAAGTATTTTAAATAAATTTGTAATTGTATTATTACTGCTAATATTTTTAGCAAATTTTCCAAAATAAGAAATTCGATGATCTGTACTACGAATTTGTTTAATCGTAATTGTGTCATGTAAATTTATAAAACAAAAAATACTCTCTATTTTATGCAACAAATTAAGTTTTCCAGTTACATTTAATGCTAAATTAATTTTAGCAAATGATTTAACTCGATAAGTCCTCATTTACAAATTTGTAACACCATCTATCATTTTTAATTGGACATTTTTTCTAATATCTTCATCTGTATCTTCAAAGCTCAAAACATTTTTCCAAAAATATCTTGCTTGGATCTTTCGATTTAATTTCCATAATATATCTCCATAATGATCATTTACTATTGGATCCTCTGGCATTAATTCAACTGCTCTTTTAAGATACTTTTCTGCCTCGACATAATTGTCTATCAAATAATATGCCCAACCAATTGAGTCGATAATATAAGGATCATTATTTTTAAGTGAGTAAGCCTTTTCCAACATCTGAAATGCTTCATCTATTTTATAATCACGCTCCAACCAAGAGTATGCTAAATAATTAAGCGCATAAGCGTCATCAGGATTTATTTCTAAGGAATGCAATAAATCTTGATCTGCTTTTTTGTAATTGCCTAATCGCTCGAAACTTCCTCCCCTTCTATATAATATATCTGATCTAATATCTGAATTCTCATCTAGAGTTGAGATAATCTGCGTATAATACTCTATTGCTTTTTCATATTTTTTTGAATTCTTATAAAAGTTGGCTATATCAAAAACCATTTTTAAATTTTGATCACCAATATTATTAAATTTTGCACTTATGAAATTTATTCCATCTTCATAACCTTGTTCTTTAATGATAATTTGTGCCTCTTTTTTTACCTTAAACCAATAGTAAAACTCATCTTTTTTATCAAATTTTTTTAAAACTGTTTTAACTTTGTCATATTCTTTATTGAGATAAAAATTCTCAGCTACAAGAGTTAAATTAAATTTAAATTTTGGGTTCAAATAACTGGATAAATTTAAATAAAAATTAGATTTTTCAATATCATCTTGTGAAGAATAAAGATTTGAAATCAAAAATAAAAATTCACTTATTACATCATTGTGATTTTTGCATGAAAAAATTTTGTTGAATTCTTTTATCTTATTTTTGTCTAACCAGCTTTTTGTCTGGGTTAATAATAAAGTGGAATTAATATATTCTAGTTGATCGCCAACAGCTCTGGCTTCATCTATTTCTTGGTTATCAATTAAATAATTAATATAAAAAAATATATACCTTGAATAATCTCCTTGCTGATTATTAATTAAATTTAGAAAAAAAGAACCAGTATTTTTTTCTTCTAAATAGCATCTTTGAAATGTTTGGGATATTAAAGACAAATTTCCAAAATTCTGATTACTTTTCAAAATTTTTTTATTTTTAAATGTATAGATATATTGTCTTAAAGTTTCTGAAATTACTAAATTAAATCTTTTTTGATCTTTAAATTTTAAACTTTGAATTAAATATTCTTGAGCTTTTTTAAAATCATTTTTTTTTAGGCTATCAATAACTAATAAAATATATGCATTAAAAAAATCTACATTATTTTTGTTATTTTTATTTTTAATTATATTAATTGCTTGGGCAACTTTGTTTTCTAAGACTAATGAGTTTACATACCTTTTTAAATAAGAGTTATGTTTATTTATTAAAACTTTTGAAGCATTAAAAAATTTTAAGGCATCAGTATTTTCTTTATTTTCGTATGCAATTATTCCAGAAAAATAATTTGTTAAATCCCTGGAATTAAAGTCATTAAAACTAGCGCTTTTAGAATATACTTGCGTCTGGTAGAATAATAAAAAAAGAGCTAATACTTTTACTAGTTTATTAAACATTTGATTATTCTATGACTAAAAAACTTATAAATCAAAAAGGCAAATTAGACGAGGTATTAATAAATACAATAGAGCCAAATTTTATATTTGCAGATAAACCAATCAATAGATTTAACATAATTAATAACAATGAAGATGATGCTCATCCTGGAAATAAAGCTGATTTATTAAAAGATTTACAAAGTAAAATAAATTCAATTGAAAATTGTAGTTTAAAAGACAATTCTCAAAATATTGTTCTAGGTGATGGAAATATTAATAGCTCAATTATGTTAATTGGTGAAGCACCAGGAATAGAAGAGGATAAGTCTGGTTCAACATTTAAAGGTGAAATTGGAGAACTATTAAACAAAATGCTGCTAGCAATTGGAATAAAAAGACAAAATATTTATTGCAGTTATGCAATAAATTTTAGACCACCAGAAGATCGTAAGCCTACTGCACTAGAAATTAAAAGATATTCAGTTTTTCTTAAAGAACATATTTCAATAATTAATCCAAAAATTATTATTTTAATGGGAAGCTCAGCAATGGAGGCTGTAACTGGCATTAATACCAAAATATCATCTGAAAGGGGTAAATGGAAAGAAACAATACTAAAGAATAAAACTTATCCGGTAATGATATCTTTTAATCCTTCTTATCTAATTAGATTTCCAGAAAATAAAAAATATTCTTGGGAGGATTTAAAAATGATTAAAAAGAAAATTGCTGAATTAAAGATTGTTATTTAAATTTAAATGATTGAATTACATAAGAGATATATTTCTTGGTGGGCAAAAAAACTTAACACTTCTAATTATGGTTTGTTATGGATTTCCTTTGTTAAGGGGATCTTTGTTGGGTTATTAATTTATCACTTTGTTATATTGTAAATGAAAATCATAGCTGGTGTCGACGAAGTTGGAAGAGGAAGTTTAATAGGACCTGTTTACGCAGCAGCAGTAATTTTAAATAAAAATATTGATAAGAAATTACTAAAAGACTCTAAGACTATTTCTAAAGTTAAAAGAGAATTATTATCAAATTATATTAAAAAGAATTCAATTTGGGTAATTGGCAAAGCATCAGTTAAGGAAATAGATAAAATTAATATTTTACAAGCAAGTTTACTTGCAATGAAGAGAGCTATTAAAAAACTTAAAAAAAAACCTACACAAATTTTAATTGATGGAAATAAAGTTCCCGATTTAAAAAATTATAATTTAAAAGCAATAATTAAAGGTGATCAAAAAATTCCCTCTATTTCTGCAGCATCAATTATTGCAAAGGTTGCTAGAGATAAATTTATAACATCATTGGCAAAAACAAATAAAGGATACCATTGGGATCAAAATTTTGGTTATGGAACTAAGCAACATTTAAAAGCTATTAAAAAGCTCGGTATCAGTAAGCATCATAGAAAAACCTTCTCACCTATAAATAATTACAAGACACACAATATCTAGTCACGCTAATTAAGATAAGCACAAATCGAATCCAAATAGTTCAATCTCAGGTTGACCCAAGAATCCATTTGGAGTCTAATTATCTTATACAAATGAATACTGACTTTAAAAATAAAATTATTAATGGAGACAGCCTTGAAGAATTAAAAAAAATTCCAAGTGAGACTTTTGATTTAGTTTTTGCAGACCCACCATACAATCTGCAACTAAAGAATAAACTGACTAGACCAGATAGATCTAAAGTAAGTGCAGTTGATGATAAATGGGATCAATTTGAAAATTTTAAAAAATATGATGAATTTACATATGCATGGCTGACTGAGTGTAAAAGAATTTTAAAAAAAAATGGAGCTATCTGGGTAATAGGTAGTTATCACAATATTTTTAGAGTAGGAACTACAATTCAAAATTTAGGGTTCTGGATTTTAAATGACGTCATTTGGAATAAGAATAATCCTATGCCTAATTTTAGAGGCACAAGATTTACAAACGCTCACGAAACT
Organism: uncultured Pelagibacteraceae bacterium; assembly: GCA_902567435.1. Classification (GTDB taxonomy): domain Bacteria; phylum Pseudomonadota; class Alphaproteobacteria; order Pelagibacterales; family Pelagibacteraceae; genus Pelagibacter. The sequence continues at coordinate 38,793 of CACFMU010000004.1, read as the reverse complement.
TTAATTTGGGCTTCGAAAAGTGAAAAATCAAAATATACTTTTAATTATCAGTCACTTAAATGCTTAAACGATGATTTGCAAATGAGATCTAATTGGAATTTACCAATTTGTAATGGAACTGAAAGATTAAAAAAAAATGGAAAAAAGGTTCATTCAACACAAAAACCAGAAGCATTATTGCACCGGATTTTATTAGCTGCATCAAATAAGAATGATATGATTTTAGATCCTTTTTTAGGTTCAGGTACCACAGCTACTGTGGCTAAAAAATTAGGTAGAAATTATTGTGGTATTGAAAAAGAAAAAACTTATTTTAAAGCTGCTGAGCAAAGAATAAAAAATGCAAAACCTATTGAGGATAATTTTTTAGATACTCTTAAAAATAATAGATCTAAACCAAGAATTCCATTTGGTTCATTAGTCGAGTTAGGGATAATTAAACCAGGAACTAATATTTTTGATAATAAGAAAAAAATTACTGCAAGAATAATGGCTGACGGAAGCATTAAGCATAATCAAGCCGAGGGCTCTATTCATAAAGTTGCTGCAACTATTCTAGGAGCCGAAAGTTGTAATGGTTGGACTTATTGGCATTGTGATATTAATGGAAGAACCTATCCGATTGACTATTTAAGACAAAGACTAATTTCAAGGAATTAATTTTTATAAATTCTTCCCAGATAATTTTCTAAAAATTTTTTATTTTTAGTTAAAATCTTTAAACAAATATTTCTAAAAAAAATAATTATTGGATTTGACAAGTGAAAAGCAAATTGATTTATTTTTGATCTATTATTTACCATTTTTACTTTTGATGCTCTACTATCATAGAAATGATCTTTGTTATTTATAATATTGTCAAATAACTCATATCCACCTTCAATAGATTGTGATGCTCCTTGTGCAAAAGAAGGTGGAAAAGCAAAAAAAGCATCTCCAACTAAAAATATATTATCAACTGGTTTGAGATAACTTTTGCTAACAAAAACAGGGAAATATTTAATGTTAGTTAAATTATCTAAAATAGTAGCTGAAATTTTATCTTGTAATTTGTCTTTAATAGATTGAATGAAAGTTTCTTCTTTAAAAAGATTAAAATTATCAAGCTTATTTGCTGTTAATTTATATTTTAGAATACCAATAAAATTAAATGCTTCATTATCATTACCTAATGGATAAATTACATAGTGAAAATCATGACCCATAAATAATGAGATATTTTTTTTATTTATATTGCTGATATTGCTGCTTGAAATATTTCCTCTTATTGCAATAGAATTATCATAAACAGGTTTTATTTGCTCATTAGAGATTATTGATTTACTTTTAGAAAAAACACCATCGGAAATAATTAAATAATCACAGTTTATTTTATTATTTTGATTAAATGTTAAAGTAATTTGGTTGTTATTTTTTTCAATTTTTTCAATATCATGACCATATTTTATTATATTCACGTCTAATCTATTTTTTAAAAATTCAACTAATTTAGATCTTTTAAGTGTTGTGTACTTACAGTTTTCAGAATTAAATTCTGATATATTTAGATCACATATTTTTTTATCTTTAGTACTTTCGTAGAAATCAATTTTTTCAGGATTAAATATTTCATTTTGATCTAAAGCATCAAATCCAATTTTATTTAAAATTTTAATAGAATTTGTAGATAATTGTATTCCATACCCTTCATCCATATCAATTGAGCTATTTTTTTCATAAATTGATAATGAGTAATCAGGATTTTCTTTGAATAAATTAGCAATAAATAAACCTGAAATCCCAGCTCCTATAATTACTATTTTTTTCATAGATTATATTTAACAGACTGAAATATTTTTTTTGTAAATGTAGGAATTATATAATTTTCTAATTTTGATTTTTCAATCCATAAACCTTCTTTAGTTTTGTTTTTTATATTTAAAAAATCTATAGAAATATTCATATTCATATTAGACATTTTAACATTTAATTTTTTGTTAGACTTTAACAAAGAGTCAGAAAGAGTTATTTCTTTCATAGGAAAAATAAGTAAATTTTTTAAAAAATTAAATTTTTCATTTTTAATTAGTAAAAGTTGATTGTTGTTCTTATATAGAGTTGCAAGATAAAATTTATCTATAATTTTTTTATTTTTTTTCTTAATTTCAAAGTCTTGTCTTTTGAACGAAAGACAATATTTAGTAATTGGGCATTTATCACAATTAGGATTTTTTGGTTTACAAAGTAATGCTCCTATTTCCATCAAAGCTTGAACATAATCATTAGATCTTGATGTTTGTCCAAAAACTTTTTTTTTTTTATGGAGATTTTCCTTCTTAATCTCTTTCTCAGTTTTTAAATTTAAAATACGTTTTAATAATCTTTCTATATTTCCATCTAAAGGAATAATTTGTTGATTAAAAGCAATTGCAGATATTGCGCTAGCTGTATAATCCCCTACTCCAGGTAGTTTTATAAGTTCATCATAATTATCAGGAAGTCTTCCATCGTATTTATCAATTATCAATCTCGCACTTTTTTTAAGATTTTTTGCTCTAGAATAATAACCAAGTCCTTGCCAACATCTTAAAAGCTTAGTTTCATTAACTTTTGCTAAAGCTTCAAAATTTGGAATATTTTTTATAAAATTATTAAAATACGGAATAACTGTTGTTACCTGTGTTTGTTGCAACATAAATTCACTTACGAGGGTAAAATACTCTTTTTGCTTGGATGAACATTTTCTTCTCCAAGGAAGAGATCTTTTATTATTATCGTACCAATAAAGAATTTTTTTTGTTATCATTGCGTTAATTCAAAATGTCTTTTAAAAATAATATTAAGCAGAGATATTCAAGCTTTCAAGGATTAAGATCTTTTAAAGATACTTTACCAACAAGTATAAAAAAAATTATTAATAAGAAAGGTCATATTTATTCTGAAACTCTCAATAACTGGAAATATATTGTTGGAGATGAACTTTTTAAAATTTGTTATCCAAAAACATTTAAAAACTCAAATAGATTTGGTGTGAGTACATTATTGATAATGGTAAAAAGAGGTCATGAAGTTGACTTAGAATATTCAAAAAAGAATATTTTAGATAAAATGAATAGTTTTTTTGGTCATTCTGTAGTGGAAAAATTAAAATTTATAAGTTTTGATGATGAACAGCAAATTTTTGTAACACCCAATAATAACCAAGAAAATGTCGCAATTGATAAATACAAAAATAAAATTAATGATGTAAAAAATGAAAAAATTAAAAAATCATTAATTGAACTAACAAAAGTATTTAAAGAAAAATGAAAAAAGCACTATTTTTAGTAATAATATTTTTTTGTACGATTTCAAATTTGAGTGCAGAGGGTATTAAAAGAATTGTCATAGGAAATGCCGATGCAAAAATTTCTATAATTGCTTTTGAATCTTTAACTTGTAGTCATTGTGCAAATTTTCATAAGGATGTATTTCCTGATTTAAAAAAGAATTATCTGGATACTGGTTTGGCTAAAATTGAATTTAGACATTTTCCTTTAGATATTGCAGCTTTCAATGCTTCTAAAGTCGCACAATGTAATAATGATGGTGATTCGAAAATTTTAAACAGTTTATATGCAAATCAACAGAAATGGGTCAAAGGAAGTTCTGCTGCTGAAGCAAATCAAAATCTTAGAAAATTTTTAGAAAGTGAGGGATTTAATATTGATTTTGAGGCATGTATTAATGATGAGAAAATTGAAGATTTTATATTAAACGATCGAATCGATGGTGTTAAAAAATTCAAAGTTAATGCTACTCCTACGATTATAATAAATGATAAAAAGTTCGAAAAAACTCTTAATTATAAAAATTTAAAAAAAGCTCTAGAAAAACTGATATAAGTTAGTGCATGGAGTTTAAAAAAATCCAGCTTAATGGATTTAAATCATTCGCAGATAAAACGAATTTCTTAATCGAGGAAGGCCTAACTGGAATTGTGGGCCCTAATGGCTGTGGTAAATCAAACATTGTAGAGTCTTTAAGATGGGTAATGGGAGAAACATCTGCAAAAAGCATGCGTGGATCAGGAATGGAAGATGTAATATTTTCTGGAACTTCAAATAAAGCTTCTAAAAATATTGCAGAAGTTTCAATCGATGTTGATAATAAAAATAATGAAGGTCCTGTACAGTACCGTGAAGTTAATCAAATTAGTGTAAGAAGAAAAATAGAAAAAGATAAAGGATCTAAATTCTATATTAATGATAAAGAAGTCAGGGCAAGAGATGCTCAAATGTTTTTTGCTGATTTATCAACTGGTGCTCATTCACCTTCAATGATTAGTCAAGGTCGTATTGGTGCCTTGGTAACTGCAAAACCAACTGACCGAAGAGCTATACTAGAGGAAGCGGCAGGTATATCAGGTTTACATGTTAGAAGGCATGAAGCAGAGCTCAGACTGGGTGCAGCAGAAAATAATCTTAAAAGGGCAGACGAACTTAGAAGACAACAAGAAAAGCAATTAGCTAATCTACAAAAGCAAGCTGAAGAAGCGACTAAATATAAATTAATTACAGAACAAATAAAAAAAATTGAAGCTGGGCTGTACTATTTAAAATTATTAGAAATTGATAAAGAAATAAAAATTGAAAACGAAATTAATAACGAGGCTGAAGATGAAGTAGATGGCTTTAATAACAAAATATCAGAGCTAGAAAAATTAATAAAAGATGCAACTGATAAGGTGTCTCCTCTTAGAGAAAAAAATATTGAAAATCTATCTAGAATACAAAGACTAAATCTTGAACTTCAAAGCTTAGATGAAGAAAACACAAGAACTCAAGATGAAATTGAAAGTATAAAGAAATCAATTCAAACCCTTGATGAAGATATTTCTAGAGAAAAAGGAATTATCATTGATGCTAATTCAAATGAAAAGAGGCTTAAAGAAGAGAAAGCAGATTTAATAGATATAGATTCTAAGTATTTTGAAACAGAGAAACTATCTAATGAAGAGTTAGAAGATGCAAAACGAAAACTGAGTAAAGAACAAGAAGCAGTGGATGAAGTTGTAAGCACTATTGCAGATGGAACCTTAAATATAAGTATTGGTCCCATTAAAAATGTTAAAAACTCTATAAATAGAGTGAAAGAATTAATCGATATTAATGAAATAAATCAAGCTGTCACCTTGTTGGACAGATGTAATATAGAGCTAGATAATTTCTTAAGTGATTTAAAAAATGAAAAAAGTAGAGGTGAGTTATTAAGCGTAAATGAAAAATCAAAAAACATAAAAAAACTTCAAGAAAAGTATGCTGATGCATACAGTAAAAATCAATCAATCAAAAATGAGTCTATCAAACGTAATGAAAGAATTAAAACTATAGAAACTGAAATAGAAAGTTGGAAAAATTTATTATCTAACTCTGAAAAAATGGTTACTGAACTGACAGAAAGAAAAAATAAGCTTACTAATCAATTAACTGAATTAGATAACCAGCCTAAAATACAAGCTGAAAGAAAAGGTCAAATTTCAGAAAACTTAAGAATTTCAGATAAAGAAAAAATTGATAATGATTCTATCATTGAAGAAACAGATCAAAGAATTGAAACTTTGAGAAATCAATTAAATGAAATTCAAGAGCAATCAATTCAAATTAGAGAACGAAAAGCAAGTTCTGGGGCAACTATTGAAGGATTGAATAAAAGAAAAAATGATCTCTTAGATAGAATTAGTTCAGAATTAAATTTAACAGAGGAAAATATTTTAGAAAACTCAAATTTAAATGGTATCGAAGAAATTCCTAATGCAGTTGATCAAGAAGACGCCTTAGATATAAAAAAACAAGAAAGAGAAAAATTAGGGTCTGTAAACTTAAAAGCTGATGAAGAAACAAGTAAGTATGAAGAAGAAATCAAGAAGATGGAACAAGATAGATCTGATTTGGTTACTGCAATAGTTAAATTAAAAGATAGTATTAATGAACTTAATCAAAAAGGAAGAGAAAGACTTATTGAAGCTTTTGAAAAAGTTAATAGAAAATTTAATGAAGTTTATACAAAACTATTCAATGGTGGAAATGCTAAATTAGAACTAGTAGATTCAGACGATCCTTTAGAGGCCGGTTTAGAAATGCTTGTAAGTCCCCCAGGTAAAAGACTTCAATCAATAACTTTATTATCAGGTGGTGAACAAGCTTTGACAGCCCTATCGCTAATCTTTGCAGTTTTTTTGACAAATCCCTCTCCTCTTTGTGTATTAGATGAGGTTGATGCTCCTCTAGATGATGCAAATGTAACGAGATTCTGTAGCCTACTTGAGGAACTAATTAAAATTACTAACACTAAATTTATCATTGTAACCCATCACGCGTTAACTATGTCTAAAATGAATAGGCTTTATGGGGTTACCATGCCAGAAAAAGGGATTAGTCAATTAGTTGCTGTTGATTTACAAAAAGCAGAGAGTATGGTTGCCTAATCTATACAAATGCCAAAAGATCCGTTTAAAACTCGCTTAGAGATTGCAAAAAGTAAGATTTCAAAGAAGAATTTATATAATAAAAAGGATAACCCATCTTCTATAGGCACAGCTTTCAAATTAAGCACCGAATTGGTCTCAGCAGTAGCAGTGGGGACAATTATTGGGTTTATTTTTGACAAGACCTTTGGTACTAAACCCTGGTTTATATTAATATTTTTTTTTGTGGGAGTAGTTGCTGGAATATACAACGTAATTAAATCTGCAAAAAAATATGCAAAAATAGATAGTTTTTATGGCAGCAAATCCGATGACCCAATTCAATGTTTATAGAATTGGACCTGAAATAAAATTAGGAGCATTTGATATATCGTTCACTAACGCAAGTTTGTTTATGATTATTAGTACATTGGCAATTTTGATAATTTTTAATCTTGGATCAAAAAAAAATTCAATTTTGCCAAATAAAATTCAATTACTAGCTGAACTTAGTTATACATTTGTTTCCAAAATGATTAGTGATACAGCGGGTTTAAAAGCAAAACCTTATTTTGCTTTTATTTTTTCTCTATTTATGTTTGTGCTTTTTTGCAACATGTTTGGAATGATACCTTATACTTTCACAGTTACTAGTCATATTATCGTAACATTTGTATTGGCTGCTTTTATCTTTATTGGGGTAACAGTTATTGGATTTATCAAACACGGTTTTGGCTATTTAAAATTATTTGTTCCTAGTGGGGTGCCTGCAGTGCTACTTCCGCTAATAGTTGTGATTGAAATTATTTCTTATTTAAGTAGACCAGTAAGTTTATCAGTTAGATTATTTGCTAATATGATGGCCGGTCATACAATGATGAAAGTTTTCGGAGGCTTTGTAATAAGTCTTGGAATAGTTGGTGGATGGCTTCCACTGAGTTTTTCGGTTGCATTAACTGGTTTGGAGATATTAGTTGCTTTTCTTCAAGCATATGTTTTTGCAATCTTAACCTGCATCTATTTAAATGATGCATTAAATTTACACCATTAATTAACATAGGAGGATATAATGGAATTAGAAGCAGCAAAAATGATCGGAGCAGGTTTAGCAGCAATTGCTTTAGCTGGTGCCGGTGTTGGTATCGGAATTATTTTCGGTAACTATTTGTCAGGAGCGATGAGAAATCCGTCTGCAGCACAGAAACAATTTCCTAATTTGCTTTTAGGATTTGCATTAGCAGAAGCAACAGGGTTATTTGGATTAGTAGTTGCATTAATCATTCTTTTTGCGTTTTAAATTTAATGATTAAAAAAATATATTTTCAGTCGATATTTTTTAGCTTCCTATTTTCTTTGGAAGCTTTTGCAACTGAAAGCGGAGGTATGCCTCAATTAAATCCAGAATTTTGGGTTTCACAAATCTTTTGGTTAACACTAACATTTGGAATTTTATATATTGTTTTATCTAAACTTATACTTCCAAAAATTAGTAACAATCTAGAGACACGTAAATCGCAAATATTAGAAAATATTGAGGCTGCAGAGAAACAAAGGGAAGATAGTGAAACAAAGCTAAAAGAATACGAGGAAATTATCTCAAAAAGTAAACTAGAGGCTAAAAATATCTTCAATCAAGCACGAGAAAAGGCATTAAAAGATATTAATGCGAAACGAGAAGTACTTGATAAACAAATAGATGAAGAAATCAGCGTAGCAGAGGAAGAGATAAATACTTTGCGTAAAAGTGCTCCTGAAAAAATTAACACAATTGCAATTGAAGCCTCATCTGACTTAATTGAAAAACTTATTGGTACTGAAGTAAATAATAGTAGTATTTCAGCAATAGTGGATGATTTGTCTAAAAGAAATGGAGATAAATATTATGGCAATTGATGCAACTTTTTGGGTAGCTGTTTCATTTATCATTTTTTTTGGTGCTTTAATTTATCTTAAGATTCCACAAAAAATTACTGAAATGTTGGATAAAATGATTTCAGACATCAAAAACGAAATTGATGAAAGTGAAAAATTAAGAACTGATGCAAAATCATTGCTTGATAATGCTCAAAATAAATTAGACACGGCACAGTCAGTTAGTAGTGAAATCTTGGAAGAAGCTAAAAAAGATTCCGATAAATTGATAATAGAATTAAATGATAAATTTCATAAATCATCAGAAATCAAAAAAAATCTAGCTGAAAACAAAATTAGCCAAATGAAAGAGGCTGCAATTAAAGAAATTAAAGATGCGTCAATTAAAATTGCTGTAGACTCTGTTAAGAAGATTATTACAACATCGGTAGATAAATCTAAACTAGATGCAGTATTTCAAAAAAATTTAGACGAAACTAAAGAAGAGTTAAAAAAAATTAACTCATAATATTCTTACATTTTTTCAAAAAAACTATAAATTATTCAAATGAATTCTATAGTTATTGGTTCAGGATTTGGTGGCATAGCGACCGCGCTAAGACTTAGGGCAAAAGGTCATAAAGTTACTATCATAGAAAAACATCCTGATCTTGGGGGAAGAGCTAGAGTTTTTAAAAAAGATGGTTTTGTATTTGATGGTGGACCAACAGTAATTACTGCCCCTTACTTAATTAATGAATTGTTTGAACTTTTTAAAAAAGATCCAGAAGATTATATCAAACTTTCACCACTAAAAATTTGGTATCAATTTATTTTTGAGGATAAGACTAAATTTAATTATTCTGGTGATGAAGAAGAAATGAAAAATCAAATTGAAAATCTGAGTAAAGTAGATGTTGAGGGTTATGATAAATTAGTAACATTTACAAAAAAAATTTTTGATAAGGGTTTTACAGAACTAGCAGATGTTCCATTTGACAAACCATTTTTCATGCTTCAACAACTCCCAGCTTTATTAAAACTTAAAAGCTATAAATCAGTTTATTCGCTAGTTTCCTCCTATATACAAAACGAAAAACTAAGAAGAATGTTAAGTATGCACCCTCTTTTGGTTGGTGGTAATCCTTTTACCACTACATCAATTTATGGATTAATTCTTTACTTGGAGAAAAAGTGGGGAATACATTATTCGATGGGTGGAACTGGTAATATAATTAAAGGTTTAGAAAAATTAATGAGTGAAGTTGGTATAGAAATTATTAAAAATAGTGAAGTTAATAAGATTATTTTAGAAAAAAATAAAATTACTGGTGTTCAAATAAATAATCAAACTAATATTAACGCAAATAATGTAATATGTAATGCAGATCCTCCAGCAGTTTATGAAAAATTATTAAATGAAAACAATAATAGCTCGTTTTTATTTAAATGGAAAAAAAAGAGAATGGAATATTCTATGGGACTATTTGTTTATTATTTTGGAACAAAGAAAAAATATGAAAATGTTGAGCATCATACAATTAAATTTGGTAATAAATATAAAGAGCATCTAATAGATATATTTGATAAAAAAAAATTAAATAATGACATAAGTTATTATCTTCATAGACCTTCAGCTACTGATCAATCCATGGCTCCAGACGGAAATGATTGTTTCTATGTCCTTGTACCTGTTCCAAATAACCAATCAAAAATTAATTGGGATACAGAAGGTGAAAAAATGAAAAATTTAGTTATTGATAAAATGGAACAAGATTTAATGCCAAATCTAAGAGATAATATCATTTCTGATTTTTATTTAACACCTAATTATTTTGAAAAGGAGCTTAACACCAAATATGGTTCAGGTTTTTCAATTCAACCGAAATTTACTCAATCAGCTTACTTTAGATTTCATAACAAATCTGAAATATATGATGGTCTATATTTTGTAGGAGCAGGAACACACCCTGGGGCAGGAGTTCCGGGAGTGTTATCATCTGCAAAAGTTTTAGACAAAATTCTATGATCCAAAACAAAAATTATTTATAAATTTATGCCAAATCATTTAATTGGGCAGGTTTTTTTTTACCAAAGCAAACTTACAAAAAATGTTCTGCATTATATGACTTTTGTAGAGTTGCAGACAATATAGCAGACGATAAAAATTCTATTGAATTAAAAGAAAGTGAATTCAATGAATTTAAAAATGACTTTATACAAAAAAATTATAACAACCCTATTATCAGAAATATGTGGGAGATAGTCGATGAGTTTAGTATTTCATTGAAAGTTGTGAATGATTTATTTGATGGAATTCAATCAGATATTAAACACACAGTTAAATTAAATTCTAAAAAAGAATTATTAATTTATTCATATAGGGTTGCAGGAACAGTAGGTTTAATGATGGCAAAAATTTTAAAAGTAAATAAGAAAAATTCTTTAAAATCAGCAATAGATTTAGGTATTGCAATGCAATTGACTAATATTTCAAGAGATGTGGTTGAAGATCTAAATAATGGTAGATCATATATAAATGAAAACTTTGATGATATAAAATCAACATTGCAACTAGCTGAAAAATTTTATGAAAATTCATTTTACTCAATAAATGAAATTCCAATAAGTTTTCGTTTTTCAATTTTGGTTGCAAGAAGAGTTTATAGAAAAATAGGATATAAAATTCTTAATAAGAAAAACTTAGAAAATTATAAAGCATCTGGTAAAATTTTTGTTTCAAATCTTGAAAAGATAATTGAGACTTTTTTTGCAATATTTGATTTAATTAAATTATTGTTAGTCAATAAAAATGATGATCATATCGAACACGATCATTTTTTAATAAGTGAGGAATTAAATCTTAATGAAAGAATTTGACTATGTAATTAATGGAGGTGGATGCGCAGGTTTATCGCTGGCTTACGAATTAAATATTCATTCAGAATTATCCAATAAAACTCTAGCTATTATCGAAAATCGTGATGAATACAAAAGAGATAAAACATGGTCTTTTTGGAGAGTTTCATCTCATAACTTCGAAGACTGTGTAAAAAAAAATTGGAGTAATTTTACAATTAATATCCCTCATCACACAAAACATGTGGAATGCAAAAGTGCTCCTTATCAAACAATTGATAGTGGATTATTTTATAAAAAAATAATCGATAATTTGGAACAAAATAATAACATTCATTTTTTTAAAGATATTAAAGAAATAAAAACTGAAAATTCTTTTATTTTTAATAGTGTTTGTAATATTTCAGAAAATAAAGATAGTTTATGGCAACATTTTTCGGGAATTGAAATAGAGGCTGAAAAAGAGATTTTTGATGATGAGATATTTAATTTAATGGATTTTGATTGTGATCAGAAGGATAGTGTGCACTTTTTTTATACTTTACCTTATTCAAAAACTAAAGCATTAGTAGAAACTACCTGGATTTCTGATCTTAATGATCCCTCATTAAAAGATTATGATAAACAATTAAAAAATTATATTGAAAATAATTTAAAAATTAAAAACTATAAAATAAATTATAAAGAAACAGGTCAAATTCCTTTGTTTCATCCAAAGTATATTAAAAAACTAAACCAGATTGAAATTGGTACAGCAGGAGGTATGACTAGATTAAGCACAGGATATACTTTCTTAAATATTCAAGAACAAAGCAAATATATCAGACAAAATATAAATAAAATAAAAGAAATAGAGTTATTTTCTATAGGTAAAAAATATCAACTTTTAGATAATATTTTTTTAAAAGTTTTAAAAAAAAATCCAAAAGAAATGCCAATAATATTCTATAAAATGTTTAATTGTTCCTCAAATACAATAATTAACTTTCTTTCGAATAAAAGTAAAATACATGAAGATTTTTCTATAATAGCTAAAATTCCTAAATGGATGTTTTTAAAACAACTATTTTAAATATGAGCAACAAAATACAAAAAATTAATTTAAATCATTCATTTATTTTTTTTTTATTTTGTAATATTTTTTCTTTTATAGTCTTTAAATTTAGTAGTTTTAATATTTCATCATTAATATGTTTTTTTTTAGTCTTGATAATTGGTGTATCTCATGGATCTTTAGATCATGAAAAAGGTAGAAAACTTTTTAAAATATTTAATATTAATTCAATTTCTATCTTTTATATTTCCTATATTGCAATATCAATTTTAGTAGTAGCTATATGGATATTCATTCCGTCCATTTCTTTAATAATATTCTTACTTGTTGCGTCTTACCATTTCGGAAAAGAGGACACCCAATTTTTAACAAGTAAAGTATCTATTTTTAATCAAATACTTTTTTTCTTCAAAGGATTATTAATTATACTTGCACCAATGTATTTCAGCTTTGATGATACAGTATCAATATTTAAACTTATATTGGTTGATAATGAAAATTTTTATCTAACTTTAGATTTTATAGAGTCTAATAAAATATTGCCTGTTGTAATAGTTTTAAGCACTCTTTCTAGTATTTATCTATTTTTAAAAGAGTTCAATTTAAATAAATTTTCTATTTTCTTAGATTATTTTTCAATCTTAATATTAAATTATTATCTTTCTCCTTTGGTAGCTTTTACAATGTATTTTTGTTTTTTACATTCAGTAAGACATAGTATGTCTCTAATTTATGAGATCGATAATCAAGATTTATCTAATGGTATTAAAATATTCATTAAAAAAGCTATACCGTTAACAATCCTAACAGGTATTTTTTGTTTAATAGGTCTATATTTATTAAATAATACCTATAATTTACACAGTTCAATTTTGAAAATAATATTTATAGGTTTGGCGTCTTTGACCTTTCCACATATATTGCTGGAATATTTTTTAGAAAAATATGAAAAGTAAAGAAAAAAAAATTTTGCTTTCTGCTCCACGAGGATTTTGTGCTGGAGTTGAAAGAGCTATTGAAATTGTTGAAAAATCCCTAAAAAAATATGGAGTTCCAGTTTACGTCCGTCATGAAATTGTTCACAATAAATATGTTGTAGATGATTTAAAAAATAAAGGGGCAATATTTGTAGAAGAGTTAGAGGAGATAAAAGACAAATCAAGACCAGTAATTTTTTCTGCACACGGAGTACCAAAAAAAATACCAGAAGATGCTAAAAATTATAATATGACTTATGTTGATGCAACATGTCCATTGGTTTCAAAAGTGCATAGAGAAGCAGAAAATCTTTATAAAGCTGGATATCATATAATTTTAATCGGACATGAAAATCATCCAGAAGTAATTGGAACTATGGGTCAATTACCCGAAGGAACTATTGATTTAATTCAAAATGAAGAAGAAGCTTTAAACTATAAAAATAAACTTAATAAAAAAATAGCTTATGTGACACAGACAACTTTATCTGTTGATGATACGAAAGATATTATTAAAATTTTAAAGGATAGATTTAAAGATATACATGAAACACCGAAAGAAGATATTTGTTATGCAACAACAAATAGACAAATGGCTGTTAAAAATATAGCCAAAAAGTGTGATATTTTTTTTGTAATTGGAAGCAGAAATTCTTCAAACTCAGTAAGACTTGTTGAGGTTGCTAAAAAATCAGGCTGCCTCAAATCTTACTTAATTCATTCTCAAAGTGAAATACCATATGAACAAATTGAAAATGCAAATATAATTGGAATATCTTCTGGTGCATCTGCGCCTGAAATTTTAGTAGAAAACTTTATAAGTGATTTAAAAAAAAGATTTACTATTAATATAGATGAAGTAGAAATAATCAAAGAAGACGTTGTATTTAAAATCCCAAAAAAATTAAATTAAATGGCCGTATACACAAAAATTAGTAGTAAAGACATTCATTTAACAAATTCTAAATTTGATATTGATGAAATAAAAAGTTTTCAGGGAATTAAGAAAGGTATTGAAAACACAAATTACTTATTAAAAACAAAAAACGAAATGTTTATTTTAACAATTTTTGAAAAGAGAGTTTCTAATAAAGAAATACCTTTTTTTATGAAACTAATGGATAATTTAAATCAGTCAAAGATTAGTTGTCCAAAACCTCTTAAAGATAAAAATGGAAACTACCTCTTTAAATTAAAAAATAAAACAGCATGCGTAGTCACATTTTTAAAAGGAAAAGATAAGAAAGTTCTGAATACAAATAATTGTTATCAAGTTGGTAAAATAATTTCTAAAATGCATTCCATTACAAAAAAATTAAAATTCTCAAGGAAAAATTCCATGGGGATTCAAAATTTAAATACTTTACTTAAAAGTATTAAATTTAAATCTAAAAAAAATTCTAATTTAGAGAAATTTTTGGCAAAAAATTTGAGTAATATAAAAAAAAATTGGCCTTCAAAATTACCTAATGGAATTATTCATGGTGACTTATTTATTGATAATATTTTTTTTAAAAAAGATAAGCTTTCAGGAGTAATTGACTTTTATTTCGCTGCTAATGACTTTTTTATGTATGAAATAGCTATTTGTATAAATGCATTATGTTTTGATAAAAAAAATAATAAATTTAAAATTAATAAACAAAAGGTAAAAAATTTAATAAAAGGTTATGAGTCTGTAAGAAAAATTACAATTAAAGAAAAAAAATCACTAAATATTTTATGTCGAGGCGCTGCAATTAGATATTTGCTTACAAGACTTTATGATTACTCAAATACTCCTAAAACAGCTTTAATACAAATTAAAGATCCTAATGAATATTATCAAAAACTTATTACTCACAATAATTTAAGCTCATATAGAGATTATCTATTTTAATGATCACAATATATACAGATGGTTCTTGTTTAATTAACCCCGGAAATGGAGGATGGGCAGCAATAATTAATCAAGATGGAAAGATTAAAAAAATTACTGGAAGTGAAAAAAATACAACAAACAATAGAATGGAACTTTTAGCGCCAATTAATGCTTTGAAACAAATTGATGCTAAATCAAAAATAGAAATTTTCACCGACTCTCAATATGTAAAGCTAGGCATAACTGAGTGGATTAATAAATGGGTAAGTAATAACTGGCAAACTGCAAAAAAAGAAGATGTAAAAAATAAAGATTTGTGGGTAGAGCTTTACAATTTAAATCAATCTTTAAATGTAAAGTGGAATTGGGTTAAAGCACATGCAGGCGACCCTATAAATGAAGAAGTAGATATGTTGGCTAAAGAAGCAGCTAATTTAAATTGAGTTTAAAAAATTCTCTGCTGCAGAAATTTCACAAGTCGCTGTATCTTCCTCAGCTTTTATTTTAGTTGCAATATTATTCTCGACAAGCATAGTATATCTTTTTGATCTTATTCCTTGCCCTCTATCAAATCTGTCAATATCAGCACCAATTGATTTAGTAAATTCACAGTATGGATCGGCTGCCATAAAAATTTTATTTTCTACCTTTTGACTATCGCCCCAAGCTTTCATTACATTTGGATCATTTACTGAGACACAAATAATTTTAGTAATCCCCTTTTTTTTTGCAGCTTCAAAATTATTTACATAACCTGGTAAATGTTTTGCTGAACAAACTTTAGTAAAAGCTCCAGGAACCCCAATAACTATTGTTTTATTGTTATCAAACAACTCAGAGGTAAATATTTTTTTTAGCACACCACTTTCATCTAAATAATAAAATTCTGAATTTGGAATTTTATCTCCTTCTTTAATTTTCATTTAATTTTTCCTAAAATATATTGTTTAATTTCTTTGAGATTATTTTCAATTATACCATAATTTTCTTTATCGTCCAAAATAAACCTCAGTTCCTCTGGTAAATCAGATTTCAAATTTATAGCTTTTAAAATTGCATCTGGAAATTTACATGGATGTGCTGTTGCAAGGACAATATTATTTCCTTTTAAATTATGTTGATCAAAAGCACCATATCCTATTGCTGTATGTGGATCTAAAATCATATTAAATTTTTCGTAAATATTTTTAATTACATCTAGTGTCTGCTGCTCACTTATTCTAGCTGATAGAAAATCTTTATTAATTTTTTTTAATTTCTCATTGTTAATTATATATTGACCATTCTGTTTAATATTTTTCATATCATCTAAAGTTTGTGAACTATTGTTGTCGTTTAAGTCATAAATTAGTCTCTCAAAATTACTTGCAATTTGTATATCCATACTTGGTGAAATAGTTTCTGAGACATGTGTGGCCTCATATTTGCCCTCTGATATAGCTCTATGTAAAATATCATTTTGGTTTGTGGCTACTATTAATTTATTAATTGGAAGACCTAACTTTTTTGCCAAATAGCCAGCATAAACATCTCCAAAATTTCCGGTTGGGACTGAAAAATTTATTGGTTGCTTCTGATCCTCAACTAAAAAATAACAATAAAAATAATATACACTTTGCGCAATAATTCGTGCCCAATTTATTGAATTAACCCCAGACATGTTTATCTGACTAGAAAATTCTTTATCTGAAAACATAGATTTAACTAAATTTTGGCAATCATCAAAATTACCTTTAACGGCAATATTAAATACATTTTTTTCTTTTCCAGTTGTCATTAATTTTCTTTGAACTGGTGAAATACGATTATAAGGATGAAGAACAAATATATTTAAATTTTTTTTTCCTTTTATTGCATCAATAGCTGCTGCGCCGGTATCTCCTGAGGTAGCAACTACAATATTAATTTTTTTATTTGCGTTCTTTAAATAATATTCATAAAAATTACCTAAGAGTTGCATCGCAACATCTTTGAAAGCTAAGGTTGGACCATGAAATAATTCAAGTACAGAGCGGTCACCCACTTTAATAAGTTCAATAACATTCTCTTTTCTAAAAACTGTATAAGATTTTTCTATTATTTTGCTTAACTCATCCTCCGAAGTAAAATTACCAATAAAAGGATGAATAATTTTTTTTGCTAGTTCTGAATAACTTAGTTCTTTAAATTCACTTATTTCAGACTCAGTGTATTTGTGTAAAGTCTCTGGGATAAAAAGGCCCCCATCATCAGCAAGCCCTTTTATGAAAACTTCACTAAACTCAAAGTTTTTTGATCTGTCTCTTGTGCTTATATACTTCATCTAATAATTTTTTTTTCTAAAATATAGATATATTAAAAGAATTGAAATCGCCATTGAAAACCAAGTAATTGCATACTTTTTATGATTGTTTGAAATATTTGCAGTAATCGCTTTTGGTTTTGGTAATTTATAATCTCCATTTAAGTAAATGACATAATCAGAAAAATTTTTTCCAGTGTATTTGAAAATATCTTCTCTATTTAGAGTAAACCAATAATTTTTATTTATATCATTATCTGGTTTAAATGTACTTGCTTTATGTTGTAATTTTAATGTTCCAATTATGTTGCTTTCATTTATCAAATTAACTTCTGGCTTATCTTTTTTATCAAATGGTATCCAGCCCCTATTAATTAAGTAATTTTCATTATTAATTATAATAGGGTTAATCACTTCAAAACCTGGTTTTCCACTTTCATTTAAATTATATAAATAAATTTGTTTATTAAAATCAATAATTCCTGAGGTTTTAATTCTTAAGTAATTTTTTTTATCAACCTTAGAAAATTCAACAGGATCATTTTTAAGAGAATTTTCAATTTCTGATAATAAATTTAATTTCCAATTTAATCTATAAAGTTGCCAAGATCCTAGTGATAAAAGCACTAGAATAATAAAGTAAACGAATACCGAAAATAGAAACTTATTCTTCAAGAGTTAAATATTAACTTCCCCAAATATAAATAGCTGCAAATAAAAATAACCAAACTACATCAACAAAGTGCCAATACCATGCCGCCGCCTCAAATCCAAAATGATGATCCTTTGTAAAATGACCTAATTTACCTCTCCATAAACATACAGCTAAAAATATTGTTCCAATTATAACGTGAAAACCATGAAAGCCTGTTGCCATGTAAAATACAGCTCCATAAATATGACCAGAATAATCAAAAGTTGCATGATGATATTCATAAGCTTGAAGTAAAGTAAAAAAGAAACCTAAAATAACGGTTAAAGTTAAGCCTTGAATAAATCCTTTTCTATCACCTTCTATTAACGAGTGATGGGCCCAAGTTACTGTAGTTCCTGATAGCAACAATACAAGAGTATTGATTAATGGTATGTCCCAAGGATCAAAAGTTTCGATATCTTTTGGAGGCCAGACATTTCCAACAAATTCGTTTGGAAATAAACTAATATCAAAATATGCCCAGAACCATGCCACAAAAAACATGACTTCTGATGCAATAAACAACGTCATTCCGTAACGATGATGAATTTGAACGACAGGTGTATGGTGTCCTTGGTGTTCAGCCTCTAACACAACATCTCTAAACCACATATAAGCACCATAAATAACTAATGCTAAACCAAGATACATTCCCCAAGAAACATCGTTATGCATATAATAAATTGATCCAATTGCTAATACTAAACAAGAGAATGATACATAGATTGGCCAAGGACTTGGATCTACTAAATGGTAATCATGTTTTTTTTCAGCTGACATTTTTCGTGATTATGATTGTTTATAGTAATCTGTCGAGAAAAAAGTGTACGACATAGTTACATCATGAAGATTTTTTGTAGTTGGATCATTAACTAGCTCAGGATCCAAATAAAAAGTCATGACATAAGTTGCTTTCTCACCAGCTTTTAATTCTTGTTTTTCAAAGCAAAAACAACCTAATTTACTGTAGTATTTTCCAAAGGTTGAAGGCGAAACATTAAAACTAGCAACACCATAGGTTGTCTCATCTCCATAATTTTCTACTTCAAATTCTATTCTATTAACTTGACCAACCTTAACATCTATCACATTTGATTTAGCTTTAAAATCCCAAGTAAGATTATTTACATTAGTGTCAAATCTAACACTCACAACTTTATCTAATACTATGTTGGGAGCTTCTTTTGATACTTGTGTTGT
Source organism: uncultured Pelagibacteraceae bacterium (assembly GCA_902567435.1). Classification (GTDB taxonomy): domain Bacteria; phylum Pseudomonadota; class Alphaproteobacteria; order Pelagibacterales; family Pelagibacteraceae; genus Pelagibacter. The sequence goes on along the minus strand of CACFMU010000004.1, from coordinate 19,592 downwards.
TCCTCCAAATCCAGTTATTCTACAAAACATGTCGTAAAGTGGAACAGCCGCAAAAGATAGGCCTAACATAAGAAAAAAAATCCCTCCTAATAAAACTGGTGTTAAAGTTTTCTTCTTAATCATATCTGTCTATCAAATACTCCAACATTATATAAAGTAAAAACAAATAAAAAAACCATGAATGCTAGGATTAATACTGCAGTTAAAATATTTTTCTTTTTAGTTTTTTTATCAGGTATCATCATAAAATTTTATCTATTAAAAAAAGAACAAATATCAAAAATAAATATAAAATTGAATATCCAAATATTGATTTTGCTTTTTTTTGCATTAAATTTATTTTTTTTATAGTTGTAAAGCTCAAAACATAAAAAATTGTAATATAATGTTAAAATTAAAGATGGGATTAAAAATACTAAACTCACAAAGCCAATTGCATAAGGTAAAATAATTGCTGGTATCATAATAACAGAGTATATAAATATATTTAACTTTGTACTTTCAACACCATTGGTTAAGGGAAGCATAGGTATTTTTGCTTTTTTATAATCACTTGATTTATAAAGGCTCAAAGCCCAAAAATGTGATGGTGTCCAAAAAAAGATAATTAAAAAAAAGGTTATGGGCTCTAAAGAAAGAGAGTTTGTGGCAATAGTCCAGCCAATTACAGGTGGTAAAGCCCCTGCGGCTCCTCCAATTACAATGTTTTGGGGAGTTTTTCTTTTAAGCCAGATTGTATAAACAAAAACATAAAATAAAATTGTAAATAATAATAAGCCTGCTGATATTCTATTAGCAAAGAAATCAAGTGCAATTACAGAAAATATTGAGAGAGTAATGCCAAAAACCAAAGCTTGATTTCTGTTAACTTTACCCGTTGGAATTGGTCTTAAACAAGTCCTAGTCATCAAAGCATCGAGATCAGACTCATACCACATATTTAATGCACCTGCGGCTCCTGCACCAATAGAAACTAATACAATTGCAATTATTGCATCTTTTGTTGGAACTATATTTGGAGCCATCAATAATCCAACTGCGCATGTGAAAATAACTAATGACATTACTCTCGGCTTCATTAGCTTAAAGAGCTCAGAAAAATTAAAAACGTCTTCTTGACTTAGATTTCTATTTTTTAGTTTAGACTTGATCATTAATTCTCAGTTTTAAAAATCTAAAAAAATTAACTAGTAGATTTTTCTATACCCTCTTCATCTTCAAACTTTGGTAATTCCTCAAAAGTATGAAAATTTGGTGGTGATGGAACCGTCCACTCTAATGTTGTAGCGCCTTCTCCCCATGGGTTTTGGGCTGCAGCTTTTTTCTTATAAAAAGCGTAAATTAGGTTTGCAAAAAACACTACAAGACCAATTACAGATATATATGATCCTATTGATGATATGTAATTCCAACCTGCAAAAGCATCCGGATAATCAGCATATCTTCTAGGCATTCCAGCCAATCCTAAAAAGTGCTGAGGAAAAAATACTAAATTAACTCCAATGAAAGTTAACCAGAAATGTAATTGTCCCATCCATTCTGAATATTCATACCCTGTCATTTTTCCAAACCAATAATAAAATCCAGCAAAAATTGCAAATACAGCTCCTAAAGATAATACATAATGAAAATGGGCTACCACATAGTAAGTGTCATGCATTGCAGTATCAACACCTGCGTTAGCTAAAACTACTCCTGTAACTCCACCAACTGTAAATAAAAATATAAAACCTAATGCCCAAACCATAGGAGTTTTAAATGAAATAGACCCACCCCACATTGTTGCTATCCATGAAAATATTTTAATTCCTGTTGGAACCGCAATAATCATTGTTGCAGCCAAGAAGTAAGCTTTAGTATCTGTGCTTAAACCAACTGTGTACATGTGGTGAGCCCATACAACAAATCCAACAATACCAATTGCAACCATAGCGTAAGCCATACCTAAATAACCAAAGACTGGTTTTTTAGAAAATGTTGAAACGATATGGCTGATCATTCCAAAGCCTGGTAAAATTAGAATATAAACTTCAGGGTGACCAAAGAACCAAAATAAATGTTGGAAAAGAACTGGATCTCCTCCAGTTTGAGCATCAAAAAAGGCAGTTCCAAAATTTCTGTCTGTTAATAACATTGTGATTGCGCCAGCTAAAACTGGTAATGACAATAATAATAAAAATGCAGTAACTAAAATAGACCAAGCAAATAAGGGCATTTTATGCAATGTCATACCTGGAGTTCTCATGTTCAAGATTGTAGTAATGAAGTTTACTGCTCCAAGAATTGAAGAGGCTCCAGCTAAGTGTAAACTTAAAATTGCAAAATCCATTGCAGGACCTGGCTGTCCTGCTTTAGAAGATAAAGGAGGATAAATGGTCCAACCACCACCAACTCCCGTTTGACCTGGAGGGCCATCCATAAAAATTGACATTATTAATAAAATAAATGAAGTAGGTAATAACCAGAATGAAATGTTATTCATTCTTGGAAAAGCCATATCAGGTGCACCAATCATTATAGGAACAAACCAGTTACCAAAACCACCTATCATTGCAGGCATTACCATGAAGAAAATCATGATTAGGCCGTGACCAGTAACTAACACATTATATAAATGATAATTTCCACCTAAAATACCATCACCTGGATGCATCAATTCCATTCTCATTAAAACTGAAAATGCTGTACCAATAACACCTGCAACAATTGCAAATATCAAGTACATGGTACCAATATCTTTGTGGTTGGTTGAATAAGCCCAACGCTTCCAACCAGTTGGTACATGATGATCGTCGTGTGATGCTGTTTGTGTATACATATTAGTTACTCGCTAGTTTTATATTTTCATTTTCTAATAACGGTTCTTTTGCAAATTTAATTTTTGCACCAGTTAGCCATTCTGCATAATCTTCTTCTGAAACAACTCTAACTGTGATCGGCATAAATGCATGTTTAATTCCACAGAGCTCAGAACATTGACCATAATAAGTTCCAACTTTTTCTGCTTTAAACCAAGTTTCATTAATTCTACCCGGTACCGCATCTCTTTTTACACCAAAAGCTGGTAGTGCCCAGGCGTGAAGTACATCATTTGCTGTAATTAAAACTTTAACAACTTTATTCACTGGTACAACAACTTCATGATCTACAGTTAATAATCTTGGTTGATTTTCTTTTAAATCTTTAGTTTCAATCATATAAGATTCAAAGATAATATTTTCGTCTGGATACTCGTATCCCCAATACCACTGATACCCTATCGCCTTAACAGTAACATCTGCTTTTGGAATTGCGTCTTGTTTGTATAAGATTTTAAAAGATGGAACCGCCATTACGATTAAAATCAAACATGGGATTAATGTCCACAATACTTCAACTGCAACATTATGAGTTCTAGTTGAAGGATTAGGATTTCTAGAAGCTCTAAATCTAATACAAGCATAAATCATTAAAAACAAAACAAACACACTGATTGCAATTATTATTGGAAGTAAAAGATTGTTATGAAAGTTTACAATATCTCTCATTCCATCTGAGGCAGGGTCTTGAAAACCTAATTGCCAATCTTTTGGTTGGTTTGCTAAAGCGCTTGAAGCAGTAAATAGAGATAGAATTATATATAAAATTTTTTTCATTTTTTTACCCTATATAGAGCGTCTTTTAAAAAAATACACTTTTACTTTCAGCGACAAAATATCAATTAATAGCGTAATTTATGATCGATAGAGCAGAAATTACAGCCGTTTCTGATCTCAAAATGTTTTCATTGATTTTGATAGACTGAACCCCCTTAAATTTAAGAATCTTTTCCCTTTCCTCCTCAGAAAAATCTCCTTCGGGTCCTATAATTACACATGTGGGCTTTGTCGTTAACTTTTTAAGATCAATTTTAGTATTAGAAGTATTGAGATCAGTAAATATTAAATCCATATCATTACTTAGAAAATTTTTTAATTTCTGAGGCTCTTCAATTGTTGGAACACTTATTCTATTTGATTGTTCGGCAGCTTCTATGATTACTTTTTCTAATCTCTCTTTATTAATCTTTCTAACAATTGTTCTATCAAAAATGATAGGTAAAAATTTTGTAACCCCTAATTCAGTTGCTTTCTGCATCATAAAATTAAAGTAATTAGATTTGATGGGTGAAAACGCTAACCACAAATCTTTAGGATTTTCTTTTTGTCTTAATTGTTTTGTAACATTAAATTCAACAATGCTTTTTGAAATTCCTAATATTTTTGCCTCCCATTCTCCACCACTATTAAATAAAGAGAAAACTTCATTTTCTTTAATTCTCATAACTTTATTTACATAATGAGATTGTGATTTATCAAGAGTAGCGGTTAAATTAAGTGATAAACTTTCACGATAAAATAATCTAATATTACTCATTAAGATAATTTTAATTATGAAAAATATTAAAGCAATAATTTTTGATGCATACGGAACGTTATTTGACGTGAATTCAGCAGCTGAGAAATGTAAAGATAAAATTGGTGATAAGTGGGAAGGTTTTGCAAATTACTGGAGAACCACTCAGCTAGAATACACCTGGCTTAGAAGTTTAATGAAAAGGCATAAAGATTTTTGGCAAGTTACTGAAGATAGTTTAGATAAATCTATGAAAGCTTATGAAATAGACTCTTCTATGAGAAATGAGTTATTAGATCTTTATAAAATTCTATCTCCATTTCCTGAAGTACTAGAAGTATTAAAAAAACTTAAAGAGAAAAATTTTAAACTTGCTATTCTTTCAAATGGTACACCTGCCCTTCTTAATCAATTAGTTAAAAGCAATAATTTAGATAATTTATTTGATGATCTTTTTTCAATAGAAGAGGTCGGAATTTATAAGCCAGATTCTAAAGTTTACGATATGCCAATTAAAAAATACAAAATTCAAAGTGAAGAAGTTGCTTTTTTAAGTGCTAATACTTGGGATGTATCTGGTGGTGGAAATTATGGGTATAATTCAATCTGGGTAAACAGAAATAATAATATTTTTGATATTCTTGATTATAAACCTCAAAATGAAATTGAAAATTTAAAAAAATTAATTGATATAATTTAATTTTTTAATCGAAAGGGTAAAATGACTAAAGGACAAAGAGCAGGAAATAGTGCAATTGCAGTTGAAGTAGAAAAAGGTAAATCTTATTATTGGTGTGCATGTGGCAAATCAAAAAATCAGCCTTTTTGTGATGGCTCTCATAAAGGAACTGAGTTTAACTCAGTCGTATATAAAGCTGAAGAAACTAAAAAGAAGTTTTTTTGTTCATGTAAACAAACAGATAATCAGCCTTTTTGTGATGGATCACATAATAAAAAGTAACATTGAAATTAGAAATTTATTAACTACTTCTAAGTCATGAAGCATATAGAAGTAAGTAAAATTATAGACCCTATTCCAGCATCAGATGGAGCGGGAGTTAAATTAAAAAGAAGTATTGGTGTTGAGCCAAATTACTTTGATCCGTTTTTAATGTTAGATGAATTTGGATCTGAAAATAGCGAGGATTATATTGCAGGTTTTCCACCCCACCCTCACAGAGGAATTGAAACTGTTACTTATATGTTAGCTGGGGATTTTGAACATAAAGATAGTACGGGTGGTGAAGGCAGAATGACTGCAGGAGATGTTCAATGGATGAAGACAGGTAGTGGAATAATTCATTCTGAAATGCCAGCGATGAAAGAAGGTAAACTTCATGGTTTTCAATTATGGGTAAATATGCCCGCTAAATTGAAGATGAGTAAGCCTGAATATATTTATATTGATGCAGATAAAATGAGTGTTCATAAAGATGGGGACAAACAAGTTAAAGTCATAGCTGGTAAATTTGAAAATGCTGAGGGCCCTGTCAAAGGTCATAATGTTGAGCCAGTTTATTTTGATGTTGAATTAAATAAAGATAAAGAGTTTAATGTTAAATTACCATCTACTCATAATAGTTTTATTTATTTAATTAATGGTGAAATAGAAATTGGTAAAAATAAACACGAAAATGTTAAAGATAGTACTTTGATACTTTTAACTAGAGGTCAAGATTTAACTGTTAAAGGTAAATCAAATGCTAAATTTTTACTTATTTCAGGAAAGCCAATTAACGAAGAAATTGCAAGAGGTGGACCTTTTGTGATGAATACTAAAGCTGAAATCTTGCAAGCAGTCCAGGATTATCATAATGATACATTTGTAAAATAAATTATGAAAGTTATATCAATTAAAAATTTTGGCGGGCCTGAAGTTTTAGAGGTTGAGAATGTAGAAATTGGGAAACCAGGATCAAAAGAGGTTTTAATTAAAAACTTATCTATAGGACTTAATTTTATAGATACCTATCATCGAACAGGGCTGTACCCTATTCCACTACCAAGTGGCATTGGTCTCGAGGCTTGTGGTGAAATTGAAGAAGTTGGATCTGATGTTAGTCTTTTTAAAGTTGGTGATCGTGTAACACATGCATCTATGCCAATTGGTGCTTATGCAGAAAAGCAAATAATGCCTGAAGATAAATTAGTATCTGTACCTGATGGAGTTTCAAGTGAAGTAGCATCTTGTATTACATTAAAAGGAATTACTGCTGAATATTTGTTACATAGAGCTTACCCACTAAAAAAAGGTGATAAAGTTTTATATCATGCAGCAGCTGGAGGTCTTGGGCAAATTTTATGTCCATGGGCAAATGCTATTGGTGCTGAAGTGATTGGAACCGTAGGATCAAAAGAGAAAGAGGAAATAGCTAAAAAAAATGGTTGTCATCACGTAATTAATTATACAGATAAAAACTTCGTAGAAGAAGTTGAAAAAATTGTTGGAAAAAATGGTATTGATGTTGTTTTTGATGGTGTTGGTGCAAAAACATTTGAAGGATCTATTGAAGTTTTAAAGATAAGAGGAATGATGGTTGCCTTTGGTAATGCATCAGGTTACGTCGATACAATTGATGTAAAAAAACACATAAATGCAAAAGGATTATTTTTTACAAGACCTTCAATAGCTCATTACACTGTAAAAAGAGAAGAGTTAGAAGAGTCAGCTAAAAAAGTTTTTGAAGCTTTGTTAGCTGGAAAGTTTAAAATTGAAATTGCTAAAAAATACACTTTAGATGATGCTAGAAAAGCACATGAAGATTTAGAAGGAAGAAAGCTAACTGGACCTGCAGTTATACTTCCTTAATCAACACTTACATCCATATCAGACATATGAAGTTTTAATGCATTTGTTGATATATGAATTTCTCTAATAAAAAAAAGTATAGAAATAATCATTGATAAACAGCAAGATCCAAAAATTAATCTAGCTATAAAAACTTCATTCAAATATAAGCCTAATACAGTTAACATATTAAATAAAAAACCAAATGCTGCAAACATGATTGTCCACCGCAAAAGAGTAATTCTTCCACTCAAATTTATAAATTGTTTTTTCCATTCATTTGGAACATGATTTTCATAAACATGTTCGTCATGTAGCTCTCTAATTAAAATACTCAACGAATGGAATCTCTTACTATAAACTCCCATTAATAGAGGAATAGCTGGAAACATTAGAGCTGTTACTGTGTAATCTATATTCATACGAATCAGTTTGATTATGAATCTAGCCTTTGTTATTTACAAGTAAATTATGAACCAAATAAACCTATTTATAGAACTAACAAGGCTGAAAAGACCTATTGGTTTTATGCTTTTATTTTGGCCATGTCTTTGGGGATTAACATTGGTCTATGATTTTCAATCCAACTTAGTTAATTATTTTTTTTATTCTACTCTTTTCTTATCAGGATCCATTTTAATGCGCTCTGCAGGATGCATTGTGAATGATATTGCAGATAAAAATTTTGACAAAAAAGTTGAAAGAACAAAAAAAAGACCAATTGCTTCCGGAAAAGTTTCAGTAAAACTTGCATCTACCTATGCAATAATTTTATGTGGAGTTGCTTTTTTAGTACTAATAAATTTCAATAAATTTACAATTTTGATGGCTTTAATTTCAATGCCACTAGCCTTTACGTATCCATTAATGAAAAGAATTACATATTGGCCTCAATTATTTCTTGGGATAACTTTTAACTATGGATTGGTGCTTGCTTGGATCTCAATAGCTAATGAAATTTCAATTATTCCAATAATTTTCTATTTAGGGGCCATATTTTGGACACTAGGCTACGACACAATTTATGGATTTCAAGATATTAAAGATGATGAAATTATAGGTGTAAAATCAACTTCAATTAAGTTTAAAAATGATCCAAAAAAATTTTTATTTATTTCATATTGTGTATTTATCATGTCATTACTTTTGATTGGAGTATTAATGAGTTTTAAATACTATTATTTTATATTTTTGATTTTTCCAATTTTTCACTTGCTAATATTTCAAGTAAAAAAACTAAATATAAACTTACCTATGGATTGTTTAATTAGATTTAAAAGTAATAATTTTTTAGGACTAATCATTTTATTAAATATCTTGATAGGCAAATTAATTTAAGTAAATGACAAAATCTAAAATATTTAAAAGACTTTATAAAAACTATACAGGTAAGTTTATAGGAAAGATTTTTCTAGCTGCATTTTTTTCTGTAATAGTTGCAGTAAGTACTTCTGCAACTGCTTGGCTTCTGGATCCAGCAATAGAAAAAATATTTATCAATAAAGATCAAGCTCTTATCATTTTAATTCCATTAGCAATAATTATTGCATTTAGTGCTAAAGGAATTTCTCTTTATATTGCAAAATTAATAATGATTAACGTATCAGAAGAAGTAAAAAAAATGTTGCAGACTGACATGCTTAAATCTTTCATTAAAGCTGATACAGAAATTATTGATAATAAGCATACTGGTAATTATATCTCCAACCTAAATTTTGATGTACAACAAATAACAAGATTATTATCTGAAGCCTATTTGAGTATTTTTAAAGATGGACTTACATTAATTGGTTTGCTTTTTGTTATGTTTTTTCAAAATTGGAAGTTATCTCTTATAGCAATAATTATGATACCTCTTGCCACTATCACTGCAAAAATACTTGGAAAAAGAATGGGCAAAGTTACCACTCAAGCACAAGAAAAGTCTGGAGATTTAAATAGGTACCTTATTGATTTGTTCAAAAATCATAAAATTATAAAAATATTTCAAAGAGAAAATTTTGAAAAATCTAGATCTGAAAAATTTGTAAATGATCTTAAAGAAAAATCTGCAAAGATTGCTACTGTATATATAAGATCTGCCCCAATTATGGAAATTTTAACCGGTATATTGATCGCCTCTTTGATATTCTATTCGGGTAAATTAATAATTGTTGGTGAACTAGCTATTAATAATTTTTTTTCGTTTCTTGCAGCTATGATGTTGGCTTATCAGCCTGTAAAAACACTAACAAGAGTAAATGTAGCGATTTCACAAGGTTTTGCGGCTGCAGAAAGAATTCTGCCAATAATTGATACGCAAAACGAAATTAATTCAAATGAACAAGGTGATAAACTAAATATTATAGACGGTAATATTGTTTTAGATAAAATTAATTTTACTTATAAATCTAATCCTGAAAACAAAGTTTTACATGATATGTCTCTAAAATTTGTTGGTGGAAAAATGACAGCTTTAGTTGGTCATAGTGGATCTGGAAAATCGACATTGTTAAATATGATACCTAGAATTTATTTACCAACTAGTGGAAATATATATTTTGATAATCAGGATATATCTAAAGTAAATTTAGCATCTCTTAGAAGTCAAATTTCTATAGTAGATCAAAATACTACATTATTTGATGATACTGTTTTAAATAATATAAAATATGCAAGACCAGATGCTGACAAAGAAGATATTATAGAGGCTGCAAAATTATCTATGAGTGATGAGTTTATTAATAACTTAGAAAATGGTTATGAAACGATGATTGGTGAAAACGGATTAAAGTTATCTGGAGGAGAAAAACAAAGATTATCAATTGCGAGAGCATTTTTAAAAAATAGTAAAATAATATTATTAGATGAAGCCACCTCATCATTAGATTCTGAAACAGAGGAAAAAATTCAAAAAGCATTAAATAAACTAATCACAAATAAAACTACAATAGTCATAGCTCATAGACTCTCAACAATACTTAACTCAGATAATATTTATGTTGTTGATGGTGGTAAAATTATTGACTCTGGAAAGCACGATGATCTTTTGAATAATTCTGAAATTTATAAAAATTTTTATCAAAGACAATTAAAACAAAATTAATGTATTTTTTTTATGCCTTACTGACTAATTTGGCTGTTATGATCTCTCCTCTTATTTTTATCTATAGAATATTAAAAGGAAAAGAAGACCCCAAAAGGTTTATAGAGAAAATTTGTATATATTCTCAAAAAAGAAGTAAAAATAAAGTTTGGATACATGCTGCAAGTATTGGTGAACTAATGAGTGTAATTCCAATAATTAAGAAATTAGAAAAAAATAAAAAAATTAAAAGTATTATTGTTACAACGACAACAACTAGTTCTGCAAAAATATTTAAAAAATTAACATTTAAAAAAACTTTTCATGTTTATTTTCCTTTAGATAATAATTTTTTAACAAAAAGATTTATAAATTATTGGCAACCACAAACAGCAATTTTTGTAGACTCTGAAATATGGCCAAACATGTATAAAAACTTAAAAATAAAAAAAATTCCAATTATCATTTTAAATGCAAGAATAGTTAAAAAAACTCTTGATAGGTGGCAAATATTTCCTAGTTTTGCCAAGGAAGTATTTGATAAGATTACGTTAGCGCTACCTTCTAATCTAGAAACTTTAAAATATCTAAAACAACTTCAAGTTAAGAATATTAGGGTTGCGGGTAACCTAAAATATTATGGAGAAAAGAATATAGAGGAGAGAAATGACAAACTTTTGAAAAATAAATTTAAAAGCTCAAAGATTTGGTGTGCAGCAAGTACACATAAAAATGAAGAAATTTTTTTAGGAAAACTACATAAAAACTTAAAAAAAAATAATAAACAACTTATTACTATTATTATACCAAGACATATAAACAGAGCACCTCAGATAATTGATGATATGGATAAACTTGGGTTAAAAACTATAACTCACTCCTCAAATCTTAAGATTAAAAATGATACTGATATATATCTGGTAGACAGTTATGGGGTTTCGACTAAATTTTATAATCTCACCAATATAACATTTGTAGGCGGCTCCCTGATTACTCATGGAGGACAGAACCCTTTAGAGCCAGCCAGATTTGGTAATTTTATAATTAATGGTCCAAATGTGAATAATTTTAGGGAAATATACTCATTTTTAATAAAACATAAAATGTCGTTAACTACTTCAAGTAGTTTAAAGATGGAAAAAATTATTTTAAAAAAGTTGAATTATAAAAAAAATAAACAAAATATAAAAAAAATAATTAAAATTGGTGAGCAAGTTCTAGACAAAAATCTGCTTTATATTAACAAGTATATAATATGAAGTTTGTAAAACCTTTATTTTGGAATTTTAAAAACATAATTTCTATACTACTTTTTCCACTCTCACTAATTACATTGATAATTAATGAGTTAAAAGAATTGAATTCAAAGAAAAAATTTTTAATCAAAACGATATGTGTAGGTAACATATACTTAGGGGGTACAGGAAAGACATCTTTGACAATTAAAATTCAAACTTTATTAAAAATAAAATTTAAGACTGTATTCATAAAAAAAAATTATACTAATCAACTAGATGAAATAAATTTATTAAAAACAAAAGGAGAGCTGATAAGTAAAGATAGTAGAGAAGAAGCTTTATATTTAGCATCAAAAAAAAAATATGAATTAGCGATTCTTGATGATGGATTACAACAAAAAAATATTAATTATGACTTAAAAATTATTTGTTTTAATGCAAAAGATGGATTTGGAAATAATTATTTACTACCAGCTGGCCCATTAAGAGAAAGTATTAATAAAATAAAAAACTATGATATTGCCTTTATTAATGGAGAAAAAAAAAATAATAATCTTTATTTAAAACTAAAGTCTATCAACAAAGAAATTCAAATTTTTGAAGGAAAATACAAGCCAGTAAATTTAAAAAGCTTTAATTTAAAAAAAAAATATCTAATGTTTTGTGGAATTGGTAATCCTCATGAATTTGAACAAACTCTTGTTAAAAATAAATTTTTAATCAAAGAAAGAATAATTTATCCAGATCATTATAAAATACCTAATGAAATATTTAATAAATTGAAACTAAAAGCTAAAAATGAGAATCTTTCTATAGTCACTACTGAAAAAGATTTTTTTCGTTTAAGTAAATCACAAAGAAAAAATATTAAATTCTTAAAAATTAGTTTAGAAATTAAAGATATTAAAAAATTTAAAAAACTTTTAATATCTAAATTATGAGAAAAATAATTTACTTTATAGAATTTATTTTAATTAAAATTTTATTTATCATCTTTAAATTAATTGGGTATAAATTTTCATCAAATTTAGGGTATTTAATTGGTATGATTTTTGGTCCTATATTTAAATCCAAAAAACAAATTATTAAAAATTTAGAAAAAGCAAATGTCCAAAAAAAACAAAATCCCGAAAAAATAGCATCTAACGTTTTAGGAAATTATGGAAGAATTTTTGCAGAATATGTTCATCTAGAAGGTTTTAGGAATGGTAGACTTAAAAAATATATATCAATCGAAGGTCTTGAGCACTTAAATTATTTAAAACAATCCAAAAAAAAAGCTATTTTTATTTCAGGTCATTTTAATAATTTTGAACTTATGGCTATGCAAATTGAAAAGGTAGGGATTGAGTTAGCCGCCATTTACAGGCCACTTAATAATGTTTTTTTAAATAAAACAATGGAAAAAATTAGAACTAAAAATATTTGTAAAAATCAAATTAAAAAAGGTAGAGCTGGTAGTCGAGAAATAATTAAAAATGTAAAAAACGGTAAGTCAATTGCAATAATGATTGATCAAAGAGTTAGAGAAGGAGAGAAAGTAAATTTTTTTAATCATCTGGCAACCACTACGACTATTCCAGCTCAACTTATTAAAAAATATGACTGTGAGCTAGTGCCTGTATATATTGAAAGAATAAAAAATAATTATTTTAAAATGTTTGTTTCCAAACCAATAAAAATGAATAATAAAAAATCAATTATAGAAATAACTAAATTTCTTAACGATTTATTGGAAAGAATGATTTTGAGAAATATAGATCAGTGGATTTGGACTCACAATAGATGGAAAGATTAAATATTTATTTTTTTTCACGCTCAATTGCTGCTTCCACATAAGAATAGTAAGCTTCCTGCTTGTCTACACTCCAGTAATTCAAATTTTCTAAGGGGATTTTTTTTTTTGATATTGCGCAAATTACATGATCTCCATTTTCAATAATTTCAAAATTATTTGGTAGAAATTTTATTTTAGCTAATTTATTTATCATTTATAAGATATATAAATATTATTATGAAAATTGCAATTTTAGGTAGTGGAGGTAGAGAGCATGCATTAGCAGTAGCGATTTCTAAATCTTCAAAAATAAAAAATATCTACTGCATTCCAGGAAATGCAGGAACTTTAGAAATTGCCACTAATATAGATATAGATATCAATAACTTTCAAGCTCTACACAAGTTTTTAGATGAAAATAAAATTGACTTAGTGGTGATAGGCCCAGAACAACCATTAGTAAACGGTATAGTTGATTATTTAGAAAAATTTAATATTAAAGTTTTTGGTCCTAATAAAATCGCCTCTCAACTTGAAGGATCAAAAATTTTTACAAAAAAACTTTGTAAGGAATACAATATTCCTACAGCTAAATTTGCAGTACTTGAAAATAAATTAGATGCAAAAAAATTTTTAGAAAACTCTAATTATCCCAATGTAATTAAAGCTGATAATTTAGCATCAGGTAAAGGTGTGTATATTTGCAATAATGAAAATGAGTCTAATGTTGCAATTGAAGAAATATTCAATGGAAAATTTGGAGTGGCTAAAAATGTCTTAATTGAAGAATTCCTTGATGGTGAAGAAATGAGCTATTTTATAGTTAGTGATGGAAAAACTATAAAAAGTTTTGAAACTGCGCAAGACCACAAAAGAGTACTTGAAGGGGACAAAGGTAAAAATACTGGAGGTATGGGAGCGTATTCTCCTTCAAGATTAATTACAAAAGAGTTAGAAGAAAAAATTTTAAACAAAATTATTCATCCAACTTTATTAGGCTTATCTAAAATGAGAACAAATTATAAGGGTTTTTTGTATGCAGGCCTCATGATTGTTAAGGATGAGCCATATTTAATTGAGTATAATGTACGTATGGGAGATCCAGAGTGTCAAACAATTCTTCCTAAACTTGAAACGGATTTGGTGAATATCTTTTTAGCTTGTTGTGATGAAACACTTGATAAAATTGATCTAAACTGGTCAAACAAAAAAAGTTTATGTGTTGTGATGTGCTCTAAAGGTTATCCTGATGAATTTAAAAAAAATGTAGAAATAGAAAACTTAGATAATCTTAAATTGAATGATGATGAATACATATTTCATGCTGGCACATTAGAAAAAGATAAAAAATTATATGCTGTAGGAGGCAGAGTTTTAAATTTTGTAGTAACTTCTGATAATTTCAACGAAGCAAAAAATAAGATATTATCAAATTTAGATAAATTAAATTGGCAAGGTGGGTTTTATAGGAAAGATATTGGTTATAAAGTAATAGACTAATGAGAATTATTTCAGGATCCTTTAAAGGAAAAAAAATTTTAGAGCCAAAAGACATTAAAACAAGGCCTTTAAAAGATTTAACAAAAGAGTCGATATTTAATATTATAATTCATTCAAAAAGATTTAAAATAAATTTAGAAAATTCAATTATTTTAGATCTATTTTCTGGTGTAGGCTCATTTGGTATAGAGTGTTTATCTAGAAATGTAAAAAAAGTAATCTTTGTAGAAAATTATAATGGTGTTTTGCCTTTATTAAAAAAAAATTTGAAAAATTTAAGTTTAAATGAAAAATTTTTAGTTTTAGAATATGACATATATGAAGATAATATATTTTCAAAACTTGAAAATAAGTTTGATATTATTTTTTTAGACCCTCCATATAAAGACAAAAATCTAGACAGACTATTAATAGAGATTAATAATCAAAAAATTTTGAATGAGAATGGGATAGTAATAATTCATAGACATAAAAATGAACAAGATATAATACCAAAAGTATTCCAGATAGTTGATCAAAAGAAATATGGTATTTCTAAGATTACTTTTTTATCAAAATTAAATTAAAATTTTTTTTGTTTCTTGTTTTATTAATTCTACAGCAGGTTGATCATATGGATTTATATTAAGTGATTTTGCAATTAAGATTGTTTCTAAAATAAAAAAACAAAATAATTCTCCTAGAGTTTTTTCATCTCTTTTTTTTATCTCAAAGCTTCTAAAAGGTATATTTTTTCTATTAAAAATATTCTCTGTAGCTTTTTTTTGAGAGAAAATTATGTCACTCAAACTTTTATTTTTTAGATAATTTTTAGCAGATAAAATATGTTTATTATTTAATTTTTCAGATCGATCCTCATGAACATAGAAAAAAGTATAAAAATTATTTTTAAAACCATCTAGATAGAGCTGCATTACACTGTGATTATCTTTAGGCATATTAGAAATTATAGGTAATATTCCACTTTTTTTCTTACCTAAACTTTCAGCAATTAATTGCTGGTACCATTTAAATAGACTGTCTGATTTTTCATCATAATTAAGTATTATTGAGTTAAATTTTTTAGTTCGAATAAAATATAATGTTGAGCTTACATTTGAAATTAAATTATTAAAAAACGATTTATTTTTAATCAAGGAGTTAAGCTGTTTAAAATTACTTATATTTAAACCCATTAGTTCAGCAGGTAACATACCAACTTCAGATAGAACCGAGTATCTACCACCTATATAATTGTTATGGTGAATAATATCTGCTTTTAATTTCTCAGCTAAAAGATTTAAATAATTTTTTTTATTTTCAGTAATAATAATATTTTGATCTTGTTTTTTTATTAATAAATTTACATTAACAATAGTTTCAATTGTATTGCCAGATTTAGAAATAATTAAGTTATTATGATTTTTATTTTTTTCTAGATTGTTTATCTTTAAGTTATCAATAAAAAAAAATCTTTTTTTAATTTTATATCTCAAGAAATCATAGATTGCTTGTGCTCCAAGTGAAGATCCTCCCATTCCTATCACTCTGTAATCTAAAGATTTTTTAAATTTTTTTAGGTTTTTATGATTAAAATTATTTTTATAATCTTTTGATAAAGATTTTAAAATTTCATTTTTTTCTCTGATTAAATTTGTGAGTTTTTTTCTGATTAATGAAGATTTTACTTTTTTTGATTTAAAATTTTTAAAAGATATTCTTGGTGATATCATTAATTTTTCTTGATTTTATCTAATAACAATTCTTCAAAATTTTTATTAATATCTTTTTCACTAGATTTTATTTCTTGATTTTCTTGAGTTATCAATGTTTTAAATTCATTCTCATTAATATCTTTCTGAATTTCTATTTCTTTTGGAATTGGTAGCTCATCAAAATCTGGAGGCATCACCAATGGTGATTTTTTTTCAACTAAAAACTCATCTGTATTATTTTTTTTTTGATTCTCAAAAGCACTTTGCATTGTACCACATGATGCTAACAGTAGTACAAAATTGTACAAAATAAATTTTTTAAATTTGTTTATCATTCTTTTGATTATTTAAAATTAACTCAAATAATATCATAATAATAACTCCTATAGTAATGAATATATCGGCCACATTAAAGACGAACCAGTGAAATTCTTCTACGTGAAAATCAATAAAATCTGGGACTGCTTTATAAAATAAACGGTCAAATAAATTTCCTAATGCACCACCAAAAATCATTAATAATCCATATTTTTTAATACCTTTGCTATCAATGATCATTTTTAAAATAACTAAAATTATTATTGAAATAATTACAGTTAATAAATTATATAAGTTATCTTGACTAAAAGAGAAAAGCCCAAAAGCAATTCCTTCATTCCATATTAAATTTATATTCAAAAATTTTGATACATATAATTCTGTAGATGAATTTTTAATGTTAAAGTTAATTACAAAAATTTTTGAAATTCTATCAATTATAAAAATTGAAAATATAATAAATAGATTTATATAAAAATTTTTCGTTAAATTTTTTACAATCATTCAAAATGTTTTGGGCAAGTTTTTCTTGAACAGGCTGCTTCAATAATTTTCCAGCATACTGGACATTTAGTTCCTTTTGCTTTAGTGGTTTCAGCACTTGTTTCAATATTTTCATTATAAATTACCTCTGAACTTGATGTGATACATAGTTCTGAAAAATCAATATTTTTAGTAATTTCAGATAATTTTTTGTCCAAGTTAATCTTTAATTTAGCCTCTAAACTTGAGCCAATATCTTTAGTTGCTCTTTTTTCTTCAATACTAATATTACATATATTTCTTATCTTAATTAAATCTAACCATTTTTGATTGAGTTGATCATTTTTAAATTTTTCTGGATAATCTAAAAATAGTTCTAAATGTATACTTTTATTATTATTAAAAATTAATTTATAAATCTCTTCTGTTGTAAAAGAGAGAATTGGCGCAAACCATCTTAATAATGAATTTAAAATCACGTTTAACAAAATAATTGTTGATTGTCTTTTTTTTGAATCTAATGGATCACAGTACAAAGTATCTTTTCTAATATCAAAATAAAAAGCTGATAAATCTACAGTGCAAAAATTTAACAACTCTTTATATAAATTATGAAAATCATAATTTTTAAAGTAATTTTTAAAATTTGAATTTAACACATAAATTTTATGAAGCATAAATTGCTCAAGTTCAGTTAATTCTAATAAATTTATTTTTTGTAGATCAATGTTTTCAAAATTATCATTTAGATTACCTAGTAAGTATCTAAATGTATTTCTAATTTTTCTATAAGACTCAGCATGTTGATCTAAAATAGAGTGATCAATTCTTAAATCTTCAGCATAGTTAGAAGATGCCACCCAAATTCTTAAAATATCAGCTCCATATTTTTTTAAAATATCCTCTGGAGCAATCACATTCCCAAGTGATTTTGACATCTTTAAGCCTTTTCCATCAACAACAAAACCATGAGATAAAATTGACTCAAATGGAGCTCTTCCTCTCGTCCCACACGACTCGAGTAGTGATGAATGAAACCATCCTCTATGTTGATCTGAACCTTCTAAATACATTGATGCTGGCCATTGTAAATCTTCTCTTTTTTCTAGAACAAATGAATGAGTGGAACCACTATCGAACCACACTTCAACAATATCACTTAACTTTTCATAATCCTTTGAATTATATTTTTTACCTAAAAATCTCTGTGGATCATCTGAAAACCAACAATCTGAACCTTCTTTTTCATAAATATTTGCTATCGTTTCATTTACTTCATCATCAACCAGAATTTCTTTTGTTTTTTTATTTACAAAAATTGGAAGAGGAACGCCCCAAACTCTTTGTCTAGAAACACACCAGTCTGGTCTAGTTTCGATCATTGATTTTAATCTTTCTTTTCCCTTGCTAGGATAAAAAGTTGTTTCATCCAGAGCTTTTAGTGCAGTCTCTCTCAACTTGTGACTTTCCATTGAGATAAACCACTGAGGTGTTGCTCTGTGAACTAGTGGTGCTTTAGATCTCCAAGAATGAGGATAAGAATGAATTAGTTCACCATTTGATAATAACTTTTTTTGTTTTTTAAGTTTTTCAATAACAATTGGGTTCGCTTTAAAAATGTGGTTACCTTCAAATAAATGCACATTACTAGTATATTTTCCGTCACCATCAACTGTTTCAATAGCCTTAATCCCATTATTTAAACATAAATTAAAATCATCTGGTCCATGACTTGGTGCACAATGAACAATACCTGTTCCTTGTTCTGTTGTTACAAATCTTGCTTCCAACATTGGTATATCGTATTCATAACCTAGATTATAGAAAGGGTGATTGCAGATTGTATCTTTCAAATCTTTACCTTTAAACTTTTTGATCTCTTGATAATCTTCTATTGAGCAGTCTTTAATAACTGACTCTAATAACGCCTCTGCTATAACTATTTTTCGATTTTTAAAATCACCCTCATCATTCAATTGAATTAATACATAATCAAGAGACTGGTTATAAGCTAAAGCTTTGTTGGCTGGTATTGTCCAAGGAGTTGTTGTCCAAATAACAACTTCACTTCCCTCGAGCTCTTTTATATTAGAAGATTTAACTAGAAAAGATGTATAGATGGTATCAGATTTATGATCTTGATACTCAACTTCCGCATCTGCAAGTGCAGTCTTTTCAACTGTTGACCATAAAACTGGTTTAAACCCTCTATATAAACTTCCTTCTTTAAGAAATTTTCCTAATTCCCTTACAATTTGTGCCTCAGCATCAAAACTCATTGTAGAATAATAATTTTCCCAGTCGCCAATAACACCTAATCGTTTAAATTGACCTTTATGAACTTCAATCCATTTTT
>CACFMU010000003.1:0-54808 GCA_902567435.1 uncultured Pelagibacteraceae bacterium | reverse complement strand
GATAAGATTTTTTCTAACTGAGCTATCAATTTTTGGACTAAAACCTTTGTCCACTTTCCAATTTTTAGCAATATCATCCAATGATTTGTAAACTCCGATTTGCAGACCTGCCATAAATGCTGCGCCCAATGCAGTTGTTTCGTTTACTTTGGGTCTTAAAACACTGGTGTTTATCGTGTCTGCTAAAAATTGAGAAAACCAATTGTTTCCAACCATCCCTCCATCAACTTTAATTAATTTAGGTTTTAATCCATCATTTTTCATTGCTTCAAATAAATCATAGGTTTGATAAGCAACAGACTCAATTGTTGCTCTTATAATTTCTTTTGGTCCCGTGTCTCTTGTTAAGCCTGTTAAAATACCTCTAGCGTTAACATTCCAATAAGGGGCTCCTAAACCTGTAAAAGCAGGAACTAAATAAATACCGCTGTTATTATCTAATTGTTTAGTAATTTTTTCAGTGTCTGAAGCTTTTTTTATAAATTTTAATTTATCTCTTAACCATTGGACACCTGCTCCTGCAATAAATATAGAGCCTTCTAAAGCATAAGTCGTTTTACCATTTATTCTATAACCTATGGTCGTTAATAATCTATTTTTTGAGTAAACTTTTTTAGATCCAGTATTTAAAAGTACAAAAGCTCCAGTTCCATAAGTGCTCTTTACAGAACCTGTTTCAAAACAACATTGACCAATAGCAGCTGATTGTTGATCTCCAACCATTCCTGTAATTGGATAAGAAGAGCCAGTAATTGAAGGATCTGTATAACCAAAATCAGCAGCACAATCTTTAACCGTTGGTAATATTTCTTTAGGTATATTTAAAATTTTTAATATTTGATCATCCCATTTATTTGTAGAAATATTGAATAACATTGTCCTACTAGCATTAGTTGCGTCTGTTGCATGATCCACACCTTTTGTTAACTTCCACAATAAAAAACTATCAACAGTTCCAAACAATAATCTCTTTTTTTTAATTAAATCTCTAGCCTTAGGTACATTGTCAATTATCCACTTAATTTTAGTTGCTGAAAAATATGCATCAATTAATAGACCTGTCTTATTATAAATAATTGTTTCTTTTTTTAGTTTAATTAATTTTTTACAATACTCAGAGGATCTTCTATCTTGCCAAACAATTGCATTATAAACTGACTTTCCAGTTTTTTTATCCCACAAAATAGTTGTTTCTCTTTGATTTGTAATTCCGATAGTTAATACTTTTCCTTTAAGCTTTTTACTTTTTTTAATAACTTCTTTTAAAACTTTTAAAGTAGTTTTCCATATTTCTTCTGGATCGTGCTCTACCCAACCATCTCTAGGAAAATATTGCGTAAATTCTAGCTGTGAAGTAAAAATAGGTTTTCCTTTTAAATCAAATAATATTGCTCTGCTAGAAGTAGTACCCTGATCAATAGAAATTATAAATTTCTTCATTTTTGTGATTAGTTTATGCCTAAATGTTTTTTTCTTTGGTCAACCCAAGTTCTAATAAGATTATCAAATATTAAACCAATAAAGGCGACACAAATACCTAATGTTAAACCTATTCCAGCACCATTTTTATCCGAGAGTGCTTTTAAAATGTATTGTCCTAAATCTTCTGTACCAATAAAAGCTCCAATAATGACCATAAATAGTGCAAAAACTATCGTTTGGTTTAGGCCAAGCATCATATGTGGAAAAGCTAAAGGAAATTCTATTTTAGTTAATCTTTGAAATTTATTTACACCTGACATTGTCGCAGCTTCATGTAAGCCAATTGGAACACTTCTTAGACCTTCAATAGTATATCTCGTTGCAGGAATTGTTGCATAAACTATTACTGCAATTAAAACTGATGTATCGGTTATTCCAAAAAGCATCATTACTGGAATTAAATACACAAATGATGGGAAAGTTTGAAATATATCACAAACACCAAGCATAAAAGCTGCTGATTTTTTATTTTGAAAGCATAAAGTTCCAACAGAAAATCCAATTAAACAAGAAATCACCACTCCAAAAGTTGCCATATAAAAAGTTACCAAAGCCCTATCCCACCACGGACTTAAAGCTATAAATAATGTTAATCCACAAACAACTAGAGCAGATCGAATTCCACCTATAATATAACCAGCGCCGACAACTAAAACTAATGTAGCTACAGCAGGCATTCTTAAATATAAAGCTCTCATCGGTTGAAGTACATCTTGAATTAACCATGTATTGAATGCTTTAATATACACGAAGAAAGTATCAAAAATCCAATCAACTCCCTTATTCCAAAAATCTGCTGTTGATATTCCTTTGTTATGGGGAATTTCAAACAAGTAATTAAAACTACCTTTGAAAATAAAAGTCCCAACATATGCAAGAACTATTCCAATTACAAATGAAGCTACAAAAAATATTACATTTTTATTTCTTTGAAAAAATGTCAGATTACCAAAATAATCTGTTTGTTTATTTGCCCAAGCTAAAGACATTTTATCAAGAAGAATTGCAATTAAACTGATACACAATCCTGCTTCTAATGCTAATCCAATATTAAGTTGGTTCAGTGCTAATAATAAATTAAATCCTAAACCTTTGGCACCAATAAATGCAGATATTACTGCCATTGAAAAACAAACCATAATAACTTGATTAACTCCAATTAAAATGTCTCGTCTTGCTGTAGGGATTAATACTTTTACCATTAACTGCCAATTGGTACAACCGCTCATTCTTCCTGCTTCAATAACTTCAGGGGGTATGGCTCTTAAACCTAAAATCGTAAGAAGTATCATTGGTGGAACAGCAACAACCATTGTAATAATTACAGCAGCATGATCACCTACTCCAAAAAGTACAAGTGCAGGAACTAGTACGGCATATTGAGGCATAGTTTGCATAACTAATAGAATTGGGTACAAAGCTTTTTCAACACGTTTACTTTTATATGCTGCTATGCCTAAACCTAATCCAAAAATAAACGAGAGTGGAGCGGCAACCAATATAAAAGATAGCGTTTGCATCGAAGGCTTCCATTGACCAAATAATGAAATATAAATCATCGTTAAACCTGCAAATAAAGCTAGGCCTCTTCCACTTAATTTATAAGAAAGTATAGTTGCTCCTGCTGCAACTATAGTCCACGGTAAACCTGGTAACTCCAACCAAGGATAAGCATCTATAAAATCCCAGCTAGTAAATGCAACTATGGTCTCCAATCCACCTAATAAAATCTCCCTAATTAATTCAATTAAAAAAGTCATAAATGAGGTTAAATTCCTACTTATTTGTAATAATAATGGCCGAGTTTTAAACTCCTGAGTATCTTCATTCCAAAACTCCATTGGCATCCACTCATTCATTAAAAAAAATAAAGAATCGTTTATCCAAATAGGCAACCATCCAAGTAATGGAGGCAATCTCCAAAATACATCAAAGGCATAATACCTAACTTCTTTACCTAAGAAAAAATATACACTTTGATTTGGATCTTTAACAAATTCTGCTTGGCCTCTTATAAATTTGTAAGTTTCGGGAACATCTATTGAAAAACATAAACCAAAAAATACAGCCAACAAAAATAACCATTGAAATAATTTTGGATATTTTTTTAAATATTCCATACTTTAACTTCCATTATTTCTTCCCCCAAAAACTGTATCAATTATCTTCGATGGTTTAATTGAACCCACGACATTATTATTTGAGTCTATTACCTCTACAATTTTTTCTTGGGTAAGAATTTTTTCTGCAACGTTTTCTATAATTTCATCTTTTGAAACTTTTAAGTCACCTAAATTATCTTTACTTGGAGCATCCATCACGTCTTCAATTACTAAAACTTTCTCTCTAGGAACTTCTTCAGTAAACTTTCTTACATATTCTGTAGCTGGATTTAATACTATATTTGCAGGTGTATCTAATTGTTCTATTATACCGTCTTTCATAATAGCTATTCTGTCAGCTAATTTGAGTGCTTCATCAAAATCATGAGTAATAAACATAATAGTTTTTTGTAATTTTTCTTGAAGTCTTAAAAACTCATCTTGCATTTCTTTTCTTATTAATGGATCTAATGCTGAAAAAGGCTCATCCAAAAACCATATGTCAGGTTCTACAGCCAAAGATCTTGCAATCCCAACCCTTTGTTGTTGTCCACCAGAAAGTTCTCTTGGAAAATAATTTTCTCTTCCATCTAGTCCAACTAGTTTTACCATTTCCATTGCTCTGCTTATGCTATCCTCGGTACTTGTACCTTTGACCTGAAGTGGAAAAGCAATATTTTCAACAACTGTTTTGTGTGGTAACAAAGCAAAACTTTGAAACACCATTCCCATTTTATTTCT
The DNA here is from genome assembly GCA_902567435.1 of uncultured Pelagibacteraceae bacterium. GTDB lineage: Bacteria > Pseudomonadota > Alphaproteobacteria > Pelagibacterales > Pelagibacteraceae > Pelagibacter. The sequence continues at coordinate 50,483 of CACFMU010000003.1, read as the reverse complement.
TCTAAGATCAATAAGTTCTTTATTATTTAATTCTAATAAATCCTGCCCTTCTATGAAAATTTTTCCACCAGTTGCATCTGTTAATCTTGAAATACATCTAAGCAATGTTGATTTACCTGAGCCAGATAAACCCATCACTACCAACATTTCTCCTTTTGCAACTTCAAAAGAAGCATTGTTAACACCAACTATACATCCTTGTTCTTGAAAAGTTTTTGCATCTACATTGCCATTTGCTTCCTCAAGCATTTTTTTGGCATTTTCTCCAAAAATTTTATAGACCGATTCACATTTGATAACAGTTTCAGACATAAGTTGCTTAAAGTTATATTAAATTTAATATAATTAAAATGTTAATAATTGTTATCCTTCTTAGTTAAAAATTTTTAATAAAATAAACCCTTGTATCAATTCCAGTACTTAAAAAACTTAAAGCCTCTCCACTTATAGTAATACTTTCATCAACTCCTACATTATTTCCACTAACCGTAAAACCTGCAATACACATTCTTTTTTCTTCATCCCATTTAACAAAAGTTTCATCAATTTTGTTTCCATTAATCGTATAAAGCTCATGAGCTCTATAATTTAAAAAATTAGCTCCCATTATTGCTCTTTGAGGAATTAATTTCGTAGCCTTACATACTTTTTCATACACTTCATCAGTCAATTTATGATGATCTGTTCCATCAAATGATACCAATATGCCCGAAGGTAACTTTGATATCAATTCACTTAGTTTCTTTTCTTCAGCAATTCTTTGTTCTTCCAACTTCATTCTTTTGACCAGATCATCACCCTGACCAAAAATTCCATTTAAAATACTAAAAGATAAAATCACAAGAATTGTTATAATTACTAGGCCAATAAATTGTTTTAAAGTCTCGGGTAAATCTTTTAATTTGTTAATATAATTGTCCTTAAACATCATTCTTGTATCTTGCCGTTTTTCCAAATACCTGATTTTTGTTTTCCGTCAGCCCAAGTAAAAGTGCCCTGGCCATTCATAAAACCATTAGCCCACTCCCCATCATAAGTAGAACCATCAGGAAAGGTTAAAATACCTTTACCACTCCATACACTATTTTTAAATTCACCTTTGTAGATGTATCCATTTGGCCAAGTTTCTACACCTTGGCCATGCTTTTTAGTTCCTACCCAATCTCCTTCATAAGTAGTTTTATCTGTATAAACCCATTTACCATAGCCGTTATCACAATTGCCTTCTTTACAACCAGTGCTTCTTGCAAAAACAGAGGATGAAATCAGTAAACCTAAAATTATAGTTATAATAAATTTTTTCATATTAATATTTTACACAAAATCGTTTAAAAAAAAATCAGACTTTTTTCGCCTTTTTTCTGCATGAATAAAAAAATATATATTTTTCTGAGTTTTCACTTTTAACATTTTTGGTAATTTCATGAACTAATTCAACTGATTTTCTAGTTAATATCGCAGACTCTGAATAATTCTTTTCTTCATCAAAAGCTTTAAATAAAATAACGTCTTTATTAACAATCTTAACGTTTAATTTTTCAGATTTTGAAAGAAATAAAGACAACCCATTTATAAAAAGTTTTTCAGGTTTTATTGCTTCTATTTTAAATTCTTCTAAATTTTTGTCGTTTATTTCCTCTGCTAAAAAAGTTTGATAATTATATTCTGAGTTTTTAATTATTTTTTTTCCTAACTTACATTTAAAACTAAGATTAATATTTTCTTGTATATTTATGTCTTTTGCAAAAGATAAATTAAAAGATAATAAACTTAATAAAATAACTAAAGAATTTTTTTTAATCATAGATAATTATACTCTAAAAAAAAATCTCCCCCAACAATGTTGGGAGAGATTATAAAATTTAACTTTTAACCTTATTTAGTAAAAGCTTGCCAAACTGACTTGTTGTCAGCTAACCATTTTTTAGCTGCATCTTCATGAGTCATTTTATCAACGTCAACTAAAGCTGCCATTGCACCAATGTGACTTGTTGAAAATGACATCTTTTTAAATACTGCCGCTGCATCTGGATGAGTTTTTGGAAAATCCTCATGAACTGCTTTTTTCAAGTATCCATCAGGTGAACCACATTTGCCATCTCCACCATCTTCTGGTCTACAACCAGCTGTGTATGGAGGGAAGTCAATAAATGTAAAACCAGCACCATCTGTAAAGTTTGGAGTCCAGTTAAAGATTATAGTTCCTCTTCCTTCTTTTTTTGCTGCTGCTAACTCTGCCCAAAGTGCGTCTGCACCTCCAGCAAATTTAACCCACCAAAGATCACCTAAACCAAGTGCATCAACCCTTTGAGGGATCAAGTCACCGTGCCAACTTTGAGGTCCTTCCAACATTCTTCCTTTTCCATCTGGAGAGTCAGGTGTTGTAAAGTTTTTAGCACAATCTGGATTTTTTAAAGCTGTCCAGTCTGGTAGACCTGGGCATAAACCTTTTTCAACAACCCAATTTGGATAACCCATATCTTCAAGAGTTCTTGCCTCATGATCACCCCAATCTAATAAACCACCTTTATCTAAAGCAGTAGTAAAAGATTTACCAAAAGCAGATTCCCATACTTCATGAGATATAGTTACATCTCCAATTCTAATAGATTCGTAAACTGCTTGTGAGTCTGCGTTAACGTATTTTACGTTATTTCCCATACTTTCGAAAATACCACCAATAACATAAGCCATTACAATTTGGCTTGACCAGTTATGAGTTGGGATTACGATGGGCTTTTTGCTATCAGCATTAGATATTCCTGCAAAACTTACTACAGAAATAACTAGGGCAGATATTAATGATATTATTTTTTTCATTTTTTTCCCCTTATTAATATATTAATTAATAAAGTATGTTCTGAATTAAACTTCTAGTCAACTCGTTTTGATTATAATAAACTTATAAAAAATATATATAATTTTGCGTAATGTTAGGAACTAGCAACGAAATTAGAAATCCAGGTCTAAGAGCTTTACCACCAGGAGTTGAAAGATATTTTGTAAAAGGTGGTGGTTTATCTGTAATAGAGGTTTTTCCAGAAGATCAGATTGAAATTATTAATGATGAAGGAAAACAAATTTGTGAAATAATTGTATTTGACGCTAATGGTAAACCAGATCAATCAATTTTAGATTTAAAAGAAAATGCAAATGCTGATTTCTCTAAAAGAGTAATTGCAAAAGATGAAAAAATAACAAAGATTTTTAAAAAGAGAAATCTAGACCTAAGTAAAGCAAAATCATCAATTATATTTAATGAAGATTGTTTAATGGGAGAAAAAATAACTCATTTAGCAAAAGATAAATGCTTTGTATTAATTGCTGCTCCTGGTGATCCTCTAAATGTTCATGAGCAAAATCCGCCAACTGATTTAACAATTTTTGTTAATAGAGCAAAATATTCTGAGACAGATGAACAATTTATTTTACCAGATCCTTTAAGTGATCCTATAGTTGAACAGCTTGTTAAAAGAAGAACAGCAGAAACTTATGAAGTTAAAGAAGGAGAATACATTCAAATTATTGATACAGGTGGAAGGCAATGTTCTGATTTTTTAGCATTTGACACTCATAAATTAAATGATGGTATTGAAAGCATTATTGATGACAAAGCAACTAGAACATTTATGGGTAGCGCTTATCCAGGCCCAGGATTATTTTCAAAATTTTATGATGGAAATCATGAAGCAATGGTTGAGGTTGTAAGAGATACAGTTGGAAGACATGATACGTTCAATTTAGCCTGTACTTCAAAATACTATGAAGATCTTGGTTATATGGGTCATATAAATTGCACTGATAACTTCAATAAAGGATTAGAAAAATATGATATCAATGCACGAAAAAGTTGGTCAGCAATAAATCTATTTTTTAATACAGGAATTGATGCAAATAATGTTGCAACATTCGATGAACCTTGGTCAAGACCTGGTGATTATGTTTTATTCAGAGCTCTTAAAGATTTAACCTGTATATCATCTGCATGTCCTTGTGATGTAGATGCTGCTAATGGGTGGAACCCTACAGATATTTTTGTTAGAACTTATGCAAAAAATAATAAATATTCAAAAGCAATTGCATTTAGAATGAAAACTGACTCTGAACCAAAATTAACTCAAGAAACAGGTTTTCATAAAAAGACATCTGAATTAACAAGAAATTTTGTTGAATACAAAGGTTTTTGGTTGGCTAATAATTTTACAAATTCAGGAACCATAAAAGAATACAATGCTTGTAGAGAAAGTGCGATAGCAACTGATCTTTCTCCATTAAGAAAATTTGAAATCTTGGGCCCCGATGCTGAGAATTTAATGCAATACACTTTAACTAGAAATGTTAAAAAATTATCTGTAGGGCAAGTAGTCTATACAGCAATGTGTTATGAAAATGGATGCATGTTAGATGACGGTACATTGTTTAAATTTGGACAAGATAATTTTAGATGGATTGGTGGAGATGAGTACAGTGGAGAGTGGTTAAAAGAACAGGCTAAAAAGAAAAATTATAAAGTTTGGATCAAATCTGCAACAGATCACATTCATAACATTGCTGTTCAAGGACCAAACAGCAGAAAGATTTTAGAAAAATTTGTTTGGACTGCACCTATTCAACCATCAATAACTGAGCTTGAATGGTTTAGATTTAATATTGCAAGAATAGAACATGAAACTGGAACACCTATTGTAATTTCAAGAACAGGTTATACTGGTGAACTTGGATATGAAATTTGGTGCCATCCAAAAGATGCTTCAGAAGTTTGGGATAAAGTTTGGGAAGCTGGTAAAGAATTTGATATAACGCCTCTAGGTTTAGAAGCTTTAGATATGGTTCGTATTGAAGCTGGGCTTATTTTTTATGGTTATGAATTTAATGATCAAACAGATCCTTTTGAGGCTGGTATAGGTTTTACAGTTCCACTTAAAACTAAAGAAGATGATTTTATAGGCAAAGAAGAATTGATTAAAAGAAAAGCAAATCCACAAAAAAAATTAGTTGGTTTAGAACTTGTTGGTCATGAACCAGCTGTAAATGGCGATTGTGTTCATGTTGGTCGTGCACAAATTGGTGAAATAACAAGTGGAATGTTATCGCCAAAACTTGGAAAAAATATAGCTTTATGTAGGATAGATGTAAAATATTCTGAAATTGGAACTGAGGTTGAAATTGGTAAATTAGATGGTCATCAGAAAAGAATTGGTTCAAAAGTTGTTGCTTTTCCTTTTTATGATCCAACAAAATCTAGAGTTAGAGCTTAAATGAAGGGAACAAAAGATCTATTAGAATTTTGGGAAGATCAAGTGAGGCGTTCTCATAGTTCTAGTAATTATTTTTTTAGAAAATCTCCATCACATTATCACATGATGTTATTAGTTATGAATTCATATAAGCTGGGTGAAAAATTATCTGTTGAAGAGCTTAAAACAAAATTATTTAAAACTTCTAGACCCAAATCTGCACTAATAATAAATGAAGCATGTGAAAATAATTTTTTTTATTTAGAAAAAACATCATCAGATCAAAGAAAAAAAAATATTAAGCCTACAGAGGCATTTGTTAAAGAATTTGATGAATACATGGAAAAATTAAAAAATTTAGAACTTTAATTTTCTAGTAATTGTATATTGAAATAAGATCAGTTTATTTTCTATCTAATACTTCTTTTACTGTTTCACCCATAACAGATGGATTTTTAGAAATCGTTACACCACATTCTTTTAAAAGTTCTACCTTTTCAACTGCACTTTCTCCGTAAGCTGAAACAATTGCACCAGCATGACCCATCACTCTTCCTTTTGGAGCGGTTAATCCTGCAATGTAACCTACTATAGGTTTTTTCATATTTTCTTTTGCAAATTCTCCAGCTGCAACCTCTTGTGGTCCACCAATTTCACCAATCATTAAAATTACATCAGTTTCGTCGTCAGTTTCAAATTTTTCAATGATGTCTCTAAAAGAACTTCCATTAATTGGATCACCTCCAATACCAACACTTGTGGAAACACCAATATTTAAATCTTTTAATTGTTGTGCCGCTTCGTATCCTAAAGTTCCAGATCTACTAATAATTCCAACTCTTCCTTCCTTGTAAATATGACCAGGCATAATTCCTAACATTGATTTGCCTGGACTTATTATTCCTGCGCAGTTAGGTCCTACTAAAGTCATTTTTTCTTTTCTAGAATATCTTCGCATATATCTTTTTATTCTGATCATGTCATGTGAAGGAATTCCATCAACAATGGCAACACAAGTTTTTATTCCTGCATCTGCTGCTTCCATTGCAGAGTCAGCAGCAAAAGCTGGAGGAACAAATAGTATTGAAGCAGTAGCTCCTGTTTCTTGCACTGCATCTTTTACTGTGTTGAATACTGGTCTATCTAAATGTTTTTGACCACCTTTTCCTGGTGTTACTCCTCCCACAACATTGGATCCATACTTAATCATTTCTTCAGCATGAAAAGTTCCCATCTTCCCTGTGAAACCTTGGATTAAAATTTTTGTATCTTTTTGAATAATTACTGCCATTTTTTATTTTAGTGCTGCAACTGCTTTATTTGCAGCATCCTCTAAGGTATTCGCTTCAATATAATCTAGTTTACTATCTTGAAGAATTTTATTTCCTTTTTCAACATTAGTTCCCGCTAATCTAATTACTAGCGGAACTTTAACCTCTATTTTTTCAAGTGCTTGGACTATTCCTTCAGCAACCCAATCACATCTATTTATTCCAGCAAAAATATTTACTAAAATTACTTTTACTTTTTTATCCATGGTAATTAACCTAAATGCTTTAACTATTTTTTCTGGTGTTGCTCCTCCACCTACATCAAGAAAGTTTGCTGGTTCTCCTCCAGCTAATTTAATCATATCCATAGATGCCATGGCTAGCCCAGCTCCATTAATGATATTTCCTATATTTCCCTCTAAACTCACATAATTTAAACCTCTATCAGAAGCATAAACTTCTTTTTCATCTTCTTGGGTTTTATCTCTTAATTCAGAAACTTTATCTCTTCTAAACATTGCATTGTTATCAAAACTCATTTTGCAGTCTAAAGCTAAAATTTGTTTTTGTTTTGAAATCACCAATGGATTTACTTCAACCATTGTAGCATCTAGTTCACTAAATGCTCTAGCACATCCAATAATTGTTTCTGAAGCTCTTCTAATTAACTCTGGCTCAATACCCAATCCAAATGCTAGTTCTCTTGCTTGAAAATTTTGAATACCAACTGCAACTTCAATTTTTGATCTTATAATTGTTTCTGGTTTTTCTTTTGCAATTTCTTCAACACTCATTCCTCCTTCTGTTGAAGCCACGACCATTATACTTTCAGAACTTCTATCAAAAACTAAACCTAGATATAATTCTTTTTTAATATCTGTCGCTTCTTCAATGTAAATTCTATTTACTATTTTACCCTCAGGTCCAGTTTGATTTGTTACAAGTTTTTTTCCTAATAATTTATCTGTCGCCTGAGCAACTTCTAAAGGTGAGTTACACACAATTATTCCACCTGCTTTTCCTCTCGCACCAGAATGAATTTGTGCTTTAACAACCCACTTAGATCCACCGATTTCTCTTGCTTTATTTTCTGCAGTCTCAGGACTATAAACAATTCCACCTCTTGGTATTGTTACTCCAAAACTCGATAAAATTTCTTTTGCTTGATATTCGTGTATATCCATATTTATTTTTTGTTAATTAGTTTATCAATATTTACAACATTCTCTGCCATTCTAGCAGATGCTGCATCTATCATTCTGCCATCAAGTTGAGCGGCTCCCTTGCCTTCTTTTGCAGCTTTTTCTAATTCCTCTATAATTCTTTTTGCTTTATTCACTTCTGTTTCAGGAGGAGAAAAAACATCATTAGCGAGTTCAATTTGTGATGGATGTATTGCCCACTTACCTTCAATACCAATTGCAGCCCCACGTTTAGCTGCTGCAATGTAAGCATCAGGATCATTAAAATCTCCAAATGGTCCATCAATTGCTCTTAATCCATAAGCCCTGCAAGTCATCACTAATTCCGATAATCCATGGTGCCACTGGTCTCCAGGGTAATCAGGATTTAATCCACCAATTACAACTGTTCTTGCTCTTAAACTAGCAGCGTAATCTGCAACACCAAAATGTAATGCTTCTAATCTTTCGCTTGAGCCTGCAATTTCTTTTATGTTTAACATTCCTAAAGCAGTTTCAATTAAACACTCTATGCCAATTTTATTTTTTAATTTTTTATTAGTTTCGATTTGCGTCAATAAACAATCAACCATATATACATCGCTAGCAGTTCCAGCTTTCGGTACTAAGATAGTGTCAATATTTTCTCCAGCTTGTTCAACAAGTTCAACTAAATCACTATACATGTAGTGTGTATCAAGACTATTAATTCTTACTGAAATTGTTTTTCCATTATTTCTCCAATTCATCTCATTGAGAGCTTTTATAATATTTGCTCTTGCTGATATTTTATCATTTGGAGAAACTGCATCCTCTAAATCTAAAAAAATATAATCTGCTGATGAATTTAATGCTTTTTCAAACATTTTTGGTGAAGATCCAGGAACAGCTAATTCACTTCTTTGAAGTCTAGATTTGGCTGGCTTATAGAATTTGTGGCTCATAATTACTTTAATTTGATAATTGAATATTTATTAAAAAGGTACTTAATACAAATAATTTAATTGTATTAAATATATATATAAATTTTAGAACTATAAATAATACTTTCATCGTAAATTCATTTTGTTAATAATTGATTCAATTTATGACAAGTTTACCAAACAAAGCTAAAGTAGTTATAATTGGTGGTGGAATTCATGGTTTAAGTACAGCATGGAAACTTTCAGAAACTTATAAAAATCCAGGTGACATTGTTGTTTTAGAAAAAAAAGATATTGCTGCAGGAGCAAGCGGTATTGCATGTGGTGTTGTTAGAAATAATTATTTTCAACCTGCAATGAGAGAGTTAATGGCTCATTCAGTTTCTGTCTGGGAGAGCGATCCTAAGGCATTTAAATATAATGCTGTAGGTTATTTACAAATTTCTCCAGAGGTAATGCACGAAGATGTTGCAACGATTTACGAACAGCAAAAAGCTATTGGTTACGATTCAGAATTTATTGAAGGTGAAAAAGATTGTATGAATTATATGAAGGGCATGTTTGATGATTGGCAAGCTCAAGGTATCACTTCAGTTCTTCATGAAAAAAAAGGTGGTTACGCTTTTAATAAAGACTCGATTAAGGCTCTTGAAAATAAATCTACTTCAAATGGCGTTCAGGTAATGAAAGGTGTCAAAGTTACAGGATTTAAAAGAGGCAGCAACAGTAAGGCCGTTACAGGTGTAGAAACTGATAAAGGAACTATTGAGTGCGAACAGGTTGTAGTTGGAGCAGGACCATGGGCTAGAGATTTTTGGAATATGTTAGAACTTCCTAAAACTGCAAACATTAAAGGTAAAGACGGTAAAATGCATGTAACAGACATGTGGACATATTGGATGTTACAAGAAGGTGTAATTGGTGTTGAACCTGATTTTTTAAAAATGAATAATGGACAACAGCCACCAGTAATTCATGTTGACTCTACTGCTCCGTTATATTCAGACAAAACAAAAAAATTAATTACAGATAAAATTTGGGGAATTTATTATAAACCTGATATTGAAGGTTTAGGTGTTCAGGGCGGAACTTCACCTTACATAGTTGATAAACATTTTGATCAAGTAAATGTTGACCCGTATGGGATCGAATCTCCAGAGTACCAAACTACAGAAGCCTTTAATGATATGTGGTGCTCTGCTTTGGCTCACTGTCAAAAAAGATTTGAGGGAAAATCCGATCTTTACAGAAAAGGACCATCGGGGGGTCTAGGATGTATGACACCAGATTCTTTTCCAATCTTTGATAGATTTTTAGAAAACGTTTACATGATTGCTGATGCAAACCACGGATATAAAATGATTGGTGTTGGTGAACTTGTTGCAAAAGAAATTCTTGGAACTGAGAGCGATCTTTTAAAACCTTTTAGATTCAACCGTTACGAGAAAGGTGAACTTCACCCTACTTCAAATAGTCCGTTCCCTTGGAGTTAATTTTTTAAGTAATACTTATAAAAATTATATATAATTATTATAGCCAACAAAAATTAGACACTATTTAATTTTTCAGCTAACGTTTCTCTCATACAAAATTTATTCTTAAGGGGGAATGTAATGACTGACCTAGAAAAACACGTTAACCAACCAGGCAGAGCCAAATTAGTTAAACAAGTTAGAGCTAAAATAAATGAACTTGGTATTGAGTATATTTTTTTTCAATTCATATCTGTCACAGGTAGAGTTGTTGGGAAAGGAATTCCAACTGATCACTGGGAAAGAACATGTGAAAAAGGTTTTCAATTAGTATATGGAGCAACAGCGAACTTATTTACAGATCGACATGGAAATTATATTGGTTACGGACCTGAAGCAAAAGAACTTGTAGGTATACCTGATCCAGAAACATTTTGCCAACTTCCTTGGGATAAAAAAGTAGCTAGAGTATTTGTGACTTGCTTTAGAAATAGAGAAGAAAGAGAAAACCCAGGTGCTCATTTAACTTCAGATTGCAGAGGGAATTTAAGAATTCATGCACAAGAATTTAAAAAAAAACATGGTTATCAATTAAGAGTTGGAACTGAACCAGAGATGATGTGGCTAACAAAAAACGAAGATGGCACACCGACTGGAAAAGGTTTTTCTAAACCATATTGTTATCACATAGATCAATTCGAATCTTTAAGACCAGTGTTCATGCAAGTTATGAAATATGCAAGAGCTATGGGTCTTGATATGATTCAAGGTGATCATGAAGATGCTCCAGGACAATTAGAATTAAATTGGATGTACGATGATGTTTTAAGAAATGCAGATAGACTATCAACTTACAGACAAATTTGTGCTCAAGTTGCAAGAGAGTTCAATCTAATTGCATGTTTTATGACTAAACCATTTATGGGGGTATCCGCAAGTGGATGTCATACAAATATGTCTCTATGGACAGGTGGAAAAGATAAAGTTAATAAATTAGGACATAAATCTCTACCAGCAATGGATGAGGTGTTTTCTTATGTTGAAGGTGGAAAAAATACTTTCATGCCTGACACTAAAGATGTTCAATTACCAGGTAAAGTTGGTTTAAAAGCTATTGGTGGTGTTATGAAACACCTTGGTGCTTTAACTGCAATTGGATCTTCAACAGTAAATTCTTATAGAAGATTATGGGACCAAGGTTTTTGGGCGCCAGTTTATGCAGACTGGGGATACCAAAATAGAACATGTGGATTAAGAGTATCAGCTCCAGGTAGATTTGAGTACCGTTCAGTTGACTCTATGCATAATCCATATTTGATGGGGTCAGGATTATTGAAATGTTTTGATGATGGGATATCAAACAATATTGATCCAGGAAAACCAGAGTCACGGAGTATGTATGAGGCTCAAGCAGCTGGTAAAGAAGTTAAAAAATTACCTTTAAGTCTTGGTCAAGCACTTGACCGTTTAGCTGAGGATGAAGTGATTAAATCAGCTATGCCAGATGAAATGTATAAAGTCTTTCATTGGTATAAAAATGATGAGTGGGAAAGATTTTTAGGTGCAACAACTCAATGGGATCTAGATACATATCTGGATTGTCTACCATAGGTCTTAATAAAAATATAAGGGGTAAAATAATATGTGTGGAATTGCAGGATTAATACACAGAGGAAAATCTTCTAATGTTGGAAGTGAACTTCAAGGCATGCTTCAAGCTTTAAAACATAGAGGTGAAGATTCAACTGGTTATGCTTTATATGGCGATACAGATGGCAAAAACTTTATTATGCGTTTTAAAGTTGGAGAAAATGTTGGTGAAGGTAGTTCGTCAATTATGGAAGATGTTTCTGTGTACGATGAAAGAAAAAAAATAGTTGACGAAACTCTTAAAGAACTAGGTGCAAAAATTGTTAAAGAAGAAAGAACACTTCCCTACTCATTAAGATATGAAATTAGTTATGATAAGAAAGATTTATTAGATTTTTCTCAAAGAATAGAAAGTATTCCAGGTGTAGAAATACTTTCTATGGGTAAATCTCTTGAAGTCATTAAAGATCTTGGAAATGCTAAAGCTGTCTGTGATAGATATTCTTTAGATAAACTTGTTGGAACTCATGCTATTGGTCATGCTAGAATGGCAACGGAGTCTGGAGTAGATATTAAATCTGCACACCCTTTTTGGGGTTATCCATTTAGTGACGTTTCTGTGGTTCATAACGGTCAACTTACAAACTATTGGAACAACAGAAGAACTTTAGAAAATAAAGGTATGAGATTTATGTCTGAATGTGACTCTGAGTTAATCGCAGTTTATATTGCTCAAAAAATGAGAGAAGGAGCTAGCCTTGAAGAAGGAATGAAAGAATCTTTAACTGGACTTGATGGAGTATTTACATATTTTGTTGCTACAAAAGATTCTTTAGGAATGGCAAAAGATACTATGGCTGCAAAACCATTGGTTCTTTATGAATCAGATGAATTAGTTGCAATGGGGTCAGAGGAGATCGCAATTAGATCAGTATTACCACAAGAAATTGATACATATGATCCATTTGATGGGGAGGTAAAAGTATGGCAAATCTAAAAACTAACGAGAAAAAATCAAAAGCTCAGTCAATGGGTATGCACACTGAAGTTTTAACTGGAAGAACTCAACAAAAATTTTTCAACCCAGATGAAGCTGAAAACTTTTATTACTTTGGTACTTATGATGTTGATTTTAATAAAAGAACGGATCTTGATGTAAAAGATATGACAGCTCCTGAAGCTAATAAAGAAATTGATAAACTAATGAGTGAGGGTTACGGAACTATTGTTATTAAAAATCCTCAAGGAAAACATAGTTTAGGTGTTGGTATTCTTAATAAACTTAACTTAATATTTGAAGGAAGTTTAGGTTATTTTGGTATGGGTTCTTGTGATGGGCCAACTGTTAGAATTAACGGAAGAGTTGGTTGGTCATGTGCTGAAAACTTAATGGCTGGTAAAGTTGTGATCGAAAAAAACGCAGGATCTTGTTTTGGAGCAGCTATTAGAGGTGGTGATTTAATCTGCAAAGGTAGTGTTGGAGCAAGAACTGGAATTGATATGAAAGGTGGAACCATCATTATTGGAGGTGACGCTGGAGCATTTACAGGCTTCATGATGCAAAGAGGAAGAATAATTATTCTAGGAGACGTTGGAATAAATTTAGGTGACTCTATGTATGATGGGACAATTTTCGTAGGTGGAAAAATAGGCTCTTATGGTAGTGATGCTGTGGACGCTGAACTTACAAAAAGTGACCAAGACTGGTTAAAACGAAAATTAAAAGTTGCTGAAATTGGAGAAAATTTTGATGTCAGTAAAATGAAAAAAATTGTAGCTGGTAAAAAATTATGGAACTACGATAATTTGGAACCTACAGAGAAGAAAGGAGCAATTTAATGCCTAAGAAAAAGACTAAAAAGAAAAAAAGTAATGGAAGTGTTGGTGGAAAAGCTGACGTTCATGCGCATGAAGATGGCAAAAGAAATAAAAGTTTATTAGGTCATAATGCTATTTTTACTCCTGAGGTAATTGACGATATTCATATAAAATCTCAACTAGGAAGATACAGAATGCGTGGAATGGCATTGATGAAAAAAATTCCAACATTCGATGATCTAGTTTTCTTACCTGGAACACTTACAAGATTTGTAATTGAAGGTTACAGAGAAAAATGTGAAACTAAAACTGTAATTGGTCCAAGATGTGAAAATCCTATTGAGCTAGATATACCTGTTTACATCACTGGAATGAGTTTTGGTGCACTTTCTTATGAAGCAAAAACAGCTTTAGCAAGAGGAGCTACTATGGCTGGAAGTGCTACATGTTCAGGAGAAGGTGGGATGATACCTGATGAAAGAAGATATTCTGAAAAATGGTATTACCAATGTATTCAATCAAGATATGGATTTAATCCTCATCACGCTCAACTCGCAGATGGAATTGAAGTTTTTATAGGTCAAGGTCAAAAGGTGGGTATGGGTGGACACTTAATGGGTCAAAAAGTAACTGACCAAGTAGCTGAAATGAGATCGTTACCATCTGGTATTGATCAAAGATCACCTGCAAGACATCCAGACTGGTTAGGTCCAGATGATTTAGCATTGAAAGTTGAAGAATTAAGACAATTAACAAAAAATAAAGTTCCAATTCAATTAAAGCTTGGTGCATCAAAAGTATATGATGATGTTCGTATGGCTGCTAAATGTGATCCTGACTCTATTTACTTAGATGGAATGGAAGGATCTACTGGAGCTGGTCCTCATATAGCTGCTGCAAATACTGGAATTCCAGGAATTGCTGCGATTAGAGAAGCAAGAAGAGCTATTGATGATGTTGGTAAAACTGGAAAAGTTACTTTAATTTATGCTGGTGGAGTAAGAGATGGTGCTGATATGGCAAAAGCTTTAGCTCTAGGTGCTGATGCAATTGCAATAGGTACAGGTTCAATGATTGCATTAAACTGTAATAAAGATATTCCAGAAGCAGACTTTGAAAAAGAAATGGGTGTAAAAGCCGGTGAATGTTATCACTGTCATACGGGACGTTGTCCAGTCGGTGTTGCAACTCAGGATCCTAAATTAAGAGCAAGATTAAATCCTGATGATGCTGCACTTAGAGTTTATAACTATCTTCACTCAATGACTTTGGAAGCTCAACTTTTAGCGAGAGCGTGTGGTAAAACTAATATTCACTCTTTAGAGCCGGAAGATTTAGCTGCACTAACATCAGAAGCATCTGCATTAGCGAAAGTTCCATTGGCTGGAACTAACTATACAGTAGGTGTAGATAACTATCATAAAATTTAGGGGTAATTATGGTTAAGAAAAAAAATAAAAAAAAAGTCGTTAAATCAAAAGCTGTTAAAGATCAACAATTAGGAAAGAAAAAAGAAACAGCTAGAGAAAAAATGATTGGTCAATCTATTGGTTATAGATATGACGTTAATTTATTACCAGACTATACAAAGATAACTCCTTTCCTAAAAAAATATGTAGAAGCGATGGGATGGGATGATTTAAATTGGTTAGAAGATGTGCATATGGGTTACGAAGAAGGAAGACCAGCAGTATTTTGTAGAAATGCAAATGGTTGGGTTACTATTCCAAGTTCAATCAAACTACCAAACAACCAACAAGACAGGGATATGATAGCAAGAGAGCTTTTAGTTAAGTTCCAGATGTCTCCAAAGCACCCTTTGGTTGATTTGAAAAAAGCATATTTAAAATTTTAATTTCACAATCACAAGTTGATTATTTTTTAAAAACCTAGTGTTCATAGTAGGTTTTTAAGTATTCTTTTATTTGTATCGAATCATTTTCTTTTATAGGATTTCAAAAAACTAATATGGGAGAGATAAAATGACTGATCAGTTAGGCGCTCTCACAACCATATTTACAGAATTTTACTACTGGGTAACAGTGGTACTGATGTTTTTAATTCACGTCGGTTTCTGTATGTATGAAGTTGGAGCGTCAAGATACAAACACCATCAACATACCTTAATGAAAAATACAATGCTTATACCTTTGGTAACAGTAACTTGGTTTTTATTTGGTTGGTGGATTTATTGGGCTTTTCCAACAGGACCAGGAATTGCTCCATCAATTATGACAGAAAGTACCGGGCTAGTTTTAGGTGGAGGATTTGGAGGAAATGATCTTGCTAATCCAACTAATGCTCTTATGGCAATTAATCTTAACGACCATATAATGGGTGTTTTCTGGGCAGCATTCTTGTTATTTTCATGGACGGCTGCTTCTATTGTTTCAGGGGCTGTTATCGAAAGAATAACAACTTTTGCATTTGGAGTTTTAGCAATTGCGATTGGATCTGTTTTCTGGTCGATAGATGCTTCATGGGGATGGCATTTTGATGGATGGATGCTTAAAATTTTAGGATATCATGATGCTTATGCGTCAGGTGTAATTCACGCAATAGCAGGTGGATTTGCACTTGGTGTTCTTATGGTTTTAGGACCTAGAATTGGAAAATTTGCATCAAATGGAGAACCTAGAAATATAGGACCACGAAATCCTTGGCTAGTTACTATTGGATTGTTTTTAATTTATACCGGTTTCTGGGGATTTTATGCGGCATGTAATGTTCCAATATATGACCTTGGACCTGAGTATGGAATGGAAGGAGTAACATTCTGGACAGCAACTAACATTTACTTAACACCTACTACATTAAGTGGAATAACTATGAATTTCTTAATGTCGTTATCAGGTGGATTGTTAGCTGGATATGTTATTGCAAAAGGTGATCCTTTCTGGACTTACTCAAGTGGGCTAGCAGGTATAATATGTGCATCAGCTGGAAATGACTTATATCATCCAATTCAAGCATTGATTATTGGTATGATTGGTGTTGTGATTTCTTACAAACTTCATTATTGGGTTGAACGGAAGTTCAAAATTGATGATGCAGTTGGAGCAGTAGCTGTACATGGTTATGCTGGTTTTATTGGACTTGTAATTTGTGGATTTGTTTTAAATGGCTACCCAGCATCTGGTTACAGTGTTGGCGCTATGTGGGACGGATCAACATATGCAACAATTAATCCATTAGGACAATTCTTAGGAGCAATAATAATGTTCTTAGTTCTTGGACTAATACCAGGCTACATCATAGCTAAGATACTAAACGGTATGGGTAAATTAAGAATCCCTCGTGAAGTAGAGATAGCTGGATTAGACTATGAAACAATGGAATCTGCTAAAGAAGATGAAAAAGCAGTTTCATCGGCAACCAGGTAAAGGAGAAAAATATGGCTACAGTAACAAACTGGATAGATCATCTAAATAAACCTGCAGAAGAGGTTGCTGGATCGGTTTATCCTGGAGCAGGATCTAGTGAATTTATACTAGTTCTATTGTTAATTGTTGTATGGATTGGATGGAGTGTCATTACAGATAAATCTGAAAGAGAAGAACTTGAAAGATTATCTCGAAAAAGACACGGTGCAAACGACCATAAAAGCAATATTACCGATTGGTAATTAAATAAATAATTTGGGCGCTACTTAATTGTAGCGCCCTTTTTTTTTGATTTAAATATGACAGATGAAGATAAAAAAGTATTAAGACCATCGAAGATGAGAGGTGTAGTATTTCCAAAAGCTAAATACGGTGTGATAGCTGCTATAATCATCATTGTAGTAGTTAATGTTATCTACTATAAGGATTTTTTAATTTCTTTAATAAACTAAACCAAAAAAATTATGTGTGGAATTGTTGGCATCTACTTAAAAACAAAAAAATATGAAAAAAGTTTGGGTAAGATGTTGTCTGGAATGCTCAATAATATGGAGTCTAGAGGTCCTGATAGTGCTGGATTTGCAATTTATAAAAATGAAGAAAAAAAAATTTTTAAATACTCATTATGTATTGGTGATTTAGATTTCAATAAATTTAAAAAAGAAATCTCAAAAAAAATTAATAAATCTAAATTAAATCAATATTCAGATCACGTAATTCTTAAAACCCCGATAGAGCCTAAAACCGTTATAAAAATTATTAATAATAGTTTTCCAGAAATCTCACTGGTTGGTTATGGAAATTCAATTGAAATTTTTAAACAAGTTGGAAACCCAAAAGATGTAGCTAAAAAATTTAAATTAGATAGTTTTAGTGGTACCCATGGAATTGGTCACACCAGAATGGCAACAGAAAGTGCCATAACAACAGATGGTTCTCATCCCTATTCTACTGGAAAAGATGAGTGTTTAGTTCACAATGGATCATTATCAAATCATAACAATCTTAGAAGAAAACTTATAAAAAAAGGTAACATTTTTAATTCTGAAAATGATACAGAAGTTGCAGCAGGTTATGTTTCAAATAGTTTGTCAAATAAGAAATCATTAAAAGATACTTTGGTGTCAGGTTTAAAAGACTTAGATGGATTTTATACATTTATTACTGGTACAAAAAAAGGATTTGCAGTTGTTAGAGATGAAATAGCTTGTAAACCGGCTGTCATAGCTGAAACAAAAAACTATGTAGCAATTGCATCTGAATTTCAAGCGATGGCTCATTTGCCAGATGTAAATAGTGCAAAAATTTTTGAACCAGAACCTGGTATTGTTTATTCTTGGGGAAATTAATGAAATTAGATTTAAAGAAATTAAAATTAAGAGAAGTAAATGAAAAATTACAAAGTTTAGATCGTAAACAAAATGATAGAAATTTTACAATAGTTAATCCAGAGGGAAATCATGCTCTTTGTGCAGGGTTAACAGATGAGATAAATATAAATATTAAAGGACATGTGGGTTATTACTGTGCTGGAATGAATCAAAAAGCTCAAATTACTATTGATGGAAACGTGGGTACTGGTGTGGCTGAAAATATGATGTCAGGAAAGGTTCATGTTAAAGGTAATGCATCCCAATCAGCTGGTGCTACCGCACATGGAGGGCTATTAATAATTGATGGTGATGCTAGTTCAAGATGTGGAATTTCAATGAAAGGAATTAATATTATTGTAAAAGGATCAGTTGGACATATGTCTGGTTTTATGTCTCAATCAGGCAATATGGTAGTTTGCGGTGATGCTGGTGAGGCATTAGGTGATAGTTTATATGAAACTAACATATATATAAGAGGTAAAGTTAAATCACTTGGTGCAGATTGTGTTGAAAAAAAAATGGATAAAAATCATATTAAAAAACTTAATTCACTTTTAAAAGACGCAAGTATTAAAAATCTTAAAGCTGAAAGTTTTAAAAGATACGGTTCAGCAAGAAAATTATATAATTTTAAAATTGACAATGTATCAAGCTACTAAATATGAAAAAAAATAATAAAACACATCCTCGTCAGTCTTGGACTTTTGACGAATATACAAATTCTGAAATAAGACGAGCGGCAGAAACTGGAATATATGATATCAGGGGCGGTGGATCAAAAAGGAAACTTCCGCATTTTGATGACTTATTATTCTTAGGTGCATCAATGTCTAGATATCCTTTAGAAGGTTACCGAGAAAAATGCACAACTAATGTTACACTTGGAACTAAATATGCAAAAAAACCATTAGAGTTAGATATTCCAATTACGATTGCAGGTATGAGCTTTGGAGCTTTATCTGGTCCAGCTAAAGAAGCACTAGGTAGAGGTGCTAGTGCTGCTGGAACTTCTACAACAACTGGTGATGGAGGAATGACCCCTGAAGAAAGAGGACAATCAAAATATTTAGTTTATCAGTTATTACCCTCTAGATATGGCATGAATCCTGATGATTTAAGAAAAGCCGATGCAATAGAAGTTGTTATTGGCCAGGGTGCAAAACCTGGTGGTGGTGGAATGTTATTAGGTCAAAAAATTAATGATCGAGTTGCAAAAATGAGAACTTTGCCAAAAGGTGTAGATCAAAGATCAGCGTGTAGACATCCTGATTGGACAGGACCAGATGATTTAAAAATTAAAATTTTAGAATTAAGAGAAATTACCAAATGGAAGGTTCCAATATTTATTAAAATTGCTGGAGCTAGACCATATTATGATACCGCTTTAGCTGTAAAAGCAGGAGCAGATGTTGTTGTTCTTGATGGAATGCAAGGAGGAACTGCTGCAACACAAGAAGTATTTATTGAAAATGTTGGTCAACCTACCCTTGCTTGTATTAAGCCAGCTGTTGATGCACTTCAAGATTTAAATTCACACCGCGAAGTACAATTAGTTATTTCTGGAGGTATTAGAAATGGAGGTGACGTTGCTAAAGCTTTAGCCTTAGGGGCTGATGCTGTATCAATTGGAAGTGCAGCTATGATTGCACTTGGTGATAATGATCCTAAATGGGAAAAAGAATATAATATGCTTGGGACAACTGCAGGTGCGTATGATGATTGGCATGAAGGAAATGATCCAGCTGGAATTTCAACTCAAAATCCAAAATTAATGAAAAGATTAGATCCTGTTAAAGCAGGTAAAAGATTAACTAATTATTTAAAAGTAATGACGCTTGAAGCGCAAACTCTTGCAAGGGCTTGTGGAAAAAATAGCCTTCACAATCTTGAACCTGAAGATTTATGTGCTTTAACAGTAGAAGCAGCAGCTATGGCTGGAGTTCCCTTAGCTGGTACGAACTGGATACCTGGAAAAAAATAATTGATTATATTTTTTTAAACAAGTAGGGTTGTTTATGCCAAAAAATCTTTCACAAATAGCAAAACAAAAAAAAATAAAATATTTTTTAATAAGTTTTGTTGATCTGTTTGGGGTTTTAAGATCTAAATTAGTGCCGGCACAAGCAATTGCTGAAATGCAAAAAAATGGAGCTGGATTTGCAGGATTTGCAACTTGGTTAGATATGACACCAGCAGACAGTGATATGTTTGGTGTACCAGACCCTGATAGTTTAATTCAATTACCTTGGAATAAAGAAGTAGGTTGGTTGGCATCAGATTTATATATGGACGGTAAACCTGTAAAAGCGTCTCCAAGAGTAATGTTAAAAGAACAAATAAAAAAAATGTCACAAAAAAAATTACAGATGAAGTCTGGTGTTGAATGTGAATATTTTTTAATTTCAGAAGATGGTTCTTCAATTGCAGATAAAAGAGATATTCAATCTAAGCCTTGTTATGATCAATCAGCTTTAATGAGAAGATATGAATTAATTAAAGAAATTTGTGATTGCATGATTGCAATGGGTTGGAAGCCATATCAAAACGATCATGAAGACGCTAATGGACAATTTGAAATGAATTGGGATTATACAGATGCTCTAATAACCGCAGATAGACATGTATTTTTTAAATATATGGTTAAAAGCTTAGCGGAAAAACATGGTTTAAGAGCAACTTTTATGCCAAAACCATTCCACAATCTGACTGGAAATGGATGTCATGCGCATGTCTCAGTTTGGAATGGAAAGAATAATAAATTTTTAGATAAAAAAAATAATCTTGGATTAAGTAAATTAGCCTATAATTTCTTGGGTGGTATTATGAATAACACGCAGGCATTATCTGCGTTTTTTAACCCAACAATTAACAGCTACAGAAGAATTAATGCTCCTCCAACAAAATCTGGAGCAACGTGGTCACCAAGTAGTATTTCATATACTGGTAATAATAGAACACACATGATAAGAATACCTGATCAAGGAAGATTTGAATTAAGATTAATGGATGGTTCAGCAAATCCATATTTACTTCAAGCTGGAATAATTGCTGCTGGACTTGAAGGAATAAATAAAAAATTAAATCCCGGAAAACCTTTACATTGCAACATGTACAAAGATTATAAAAAATATCCAAATCTTAAAAAATTACCAAACGATATCAAACAAGCAATCTCAATGCTCCAAAAAAGTAAAACCCTTTCAAATGCATTTGGTAAAGATGTAGTTGAAAGTTATATCAAACTAAAAAATTCTGAGATTAAAGATTTCAATAGTAAATCTTCATTTAATAAAAAGAAACCAGTTACCAAATGGGAAAAAGATAATACTTTAGATTGTTAGACTATGGTAATTCTATCTAACGGTCACCAATGGAAATATTCAGAATTTCTAGATAATAAAGATTATTCATTTGATAAAGATCAAATATTAAAATCGATATCAAAAGACGAAATAGATGATGCTTATAATAGTATTTCTAAATGGGAGGGATATGCCCCTACTCCATTAATTTTGTTGAATAAGCTATCAAATGAATTAAGCCTTAAAAATATTTTCTATAAAGATGAAGACAAAAGATTTGATCTTAAGTCTTTTAAAGCACTTGGTGGAGCTTATGCGGTTGAGAAAGTTACTAAAGGAGACAAAGATATTGTAGTTGCTACTGCAACTGCTGGAAATCATGGTAGATCTGTTGCATGGGGAGCAAGAAGATTAGGATTAAAATGTAAAATTTTTATTAGTGAATTTGTAAGCAAGGCAAGAGGTCAGGCTATGGCTGATCTTGGTGCTGATGTTATAAAGGTTAAAGGAAATTATGAAAAATCTTTACTTGAATGCATCAAACAATCTACAGAAAATAATTGGCAAATAGTTCAAGATGTTGCTTGGAAAGATTATATGCTGGTTCCAAAATATACTATGGCCGGTTACTCAGTAATGATGAGAGAAATCGTTGATCAAATAAATAATGAAAAAATTACACATATAATTTTACAAGCTGGTGTTGGTGGAATGGCTGGTGCCATGATTGCGGGTATTGCAAGATATTTAGATAATATTCCAATAACAATAGTCGTTGAACCTGATAGCGCAGCTTGCGTATTAGAAAGTATTAGAACAGGAAAAGTGGAAAAAATTGATATTAAAAGAGAGAGCTTGATGGGCGGTATGTCATGTGGTGAAGTATCATTAGTGCCATGGGAAATACTAAAATATTCAGTCAAACATTGCATTAGTCTGCCTGATGATGATATCGGAAATACCATGAAGTTATTAGGAAATTCAAGCTTCAGTGATCAAAAAATTATAGCTGGAGAAAATTCTGCACCAGGAGTAATAAGTTTAATTGCTAGCTGTGAAGATCAAAATATAAAAAAAAAATTACAATTAGATCAAAACTCAAACGTTTTAATTTTTGGTTGTGAGGGTGACACTGATAAAGAAATGTATCAAAAACTTATAAGTCAATAAAATAATTCTATGAAAAAAATTATTAAAAAAAAAGTTGATAATTTAGATTTTTATAAAATTTTTAAACCAGAGTTAACTCCAAAAAGGATGATGGAATTGGGAGTATTTGGTGGTGCATATTTTGGATTGGATATTAAAGAATATCCAAAAGTATGGTTCAAAAATGTAAAATTAAGTAAAACATTTGATGTACATTTAAATAGATTTAAAGTTGTGTCAGGACTTTCAAGGGAACACTGGATTGAAAAGGGATGGATATTTAAAGAGGACCCTCTAGGTTGGTTTCAATGGTATTGTAGATTTGCTAATGGAAGAAGAATTC
The DNA here is from genome assembly GCA_902567435.1 of uncultured Pelagibacteraceae bacterium. Taxonomy (GTDB): domain Bacteria; phylum Pseudomonadota; class Alphaproteobacteria; order Pelagibacterales; family Pelagibacteraceae; genus Pelagibacter. Next base: position 27,441 of record CACFMU010000003.1, on the reverse strand, counting down.
CAGCAATGGATAAGATACAAATTAAAAGATGGAAAAATTTTAGAAGACATGTTTTAGCAATAGAAAAGAACTGTGAAAAGGGTGACCTCGGATGCAGAAAAAGACAGAGACAAGCTATATTGCAATGGGCTTATGATCCTTATAGATAAAAAAATTTAAGATATAAAAGATTAAATATCACCAATAAAATGATGGATAATTGATCTATTCTGTTGCTCTAAACGATGTTCAAATAAATATAAACCCTGCCAAGTTCCAAGCAATAATTCACTATCTTTAATACTAAGAGAGATTTGATTATTAGTTAATGACGATTTGATATGTGCAGGCATATCATCTTTACCCTCAGTAGTGTGGACATACAATTTATTATCCATAGGTACCAATTTATCAAAATAATTTATTAAATCTGTTTGAACATCTGGATCAGCATTTTCCTGTACAATTAAAGACGCACTAGTATGTTGAATACTTAGATTAAGGATTCCATTTTTAAAATTATTTTTGTTGATCCACTGAATTGTCTGATCAGTGAATTCATACAATTTTTGACCATTGGTAGTTATTTTAAGATTAAAGAACTCTTGCTTCATTAATTCTTTTCCACTGATGTTAACTCATATAATCGACTGACAGTCCTTTTAAAAGGATTTTGTAACAATCTCGATGAAGTAAATTGATCTATATTTTGTTCTGCAGTTACTGCTAGAGGAATATTTTTGTCATATATGACATCAATTAATGTAATAAATCGATGTTGTTGATTAGAATTAATATCATTAAATTGTGGGATATGATCAATTGTAATAAATTTACAGTTTTTAATTATTTCTAAATAATCTTCAGCACCAAGATTTTGAGAGCATAAATCATTAAAATTAAATCTTACAACTCCCTCGTAAAAATTTTCTATTTTAAAATCTCTCCCCTTTACATTAATTATTTTTGATGAATGGTTTTTTCCTTTTGTGATAGTTCTAAAAAATTTGTTTATTTTAAAATTAGTCTCTTGATTGAGTGGATAAAAATATCTTTGTTTTTGATTGTCATTTGATTTTCTATAATCATCCTCTATTTTTAGTTCACACTCAATAGATTGTTTTTCCATAATTTTTATAAAAGGTTTAAACTGATCTCTTTGGAGGCCATCTTTATAAAGTTCAGATATTCTTGTATTTGAAGTCAAAATTATTTGTATATTTTCATTTAAAATTTGCTCAAATAATTTTCCTAGAATCATTGCATCAACAATATTAGTTACTTGAAACTCATCAAAATAAATTAATTCAGTTTTAGATTTTAAATCTTTTACAAATTGATAAATTATATTTTCCTCATTTTTTTCTTTTCTTTGATGAACAAAATCATGAAAACTCAGCATAAACTCATTAAAATGTAATCTTAATTTTTTTTCCTCAACTAGATCAAAAAAAAAATTTAAGATCATAGTTTTTCCTACACCCACACCACCATGTAAATAAAAAACTTGTTTTGAATTATCTTTTAAAAAAAATTTTTTAAAAATTGATTTATTAAAATTAGAAGTATAAAAACTTTCAATTTTATTAACTATTGTTAATTGATAAGCATTTATTTCTAAATTATTTTTTTTACAAAAATTTTGGAAAAGATTATTTAAATTCATTTTTTAGTTTTAAAATCTATACCGTATTCTGATCTTGGACCCTTTCTAAGACCAAATGGTCCTGAAATAAATAAAGTTAATGGCCTTGTACCGGGTTTTAGATCAACTCTATGCAAGTTATTTGCAGATCTAAACCCAATATATCCTGGTGGTCTCCAATATTTTCCTGTTTTTAGAGTTTCCCAATAACCGCCCCTTAATATTATAGTTATATAAGGAAAAGTATGATTATGAACACCTTCGCCATGATCATCTGCAAGCATTTCATGAATTAAAATATTAAATGGGAACCATTTAGGACGATGTCTTAGAAGAACATAATACCTATTCATCCATGGTTTGGCTTCATTAAATCTGGGGTGAGATGGTCCTCTATCTAAAACAACTTTTTTTCTTCCGATCTTATCTAATAATCTTAAGATCATGGCTAATTATACTGAACAATTGATCCATTTCTTATTACAAACAAATTTTGATTAAAGATAAATGGTCTTGAAACAAAATCTCCAGAAACCTTTTCTATTGTTTTAATATTTCCAATACTCAAATCTGCTAAAATCATTTTTCCATCAGAATTTGTGAGATATAAAGTCGTGTCATCGATTGCAAAACCTACTGGCTTAATATCTTTTCTTTTTTTAAGTTTATAGTTCTTCAACAAATCAGTAACACGAATAATATTTCCTTTATTTTTTTCAATAGTAAATAAATATCCATCCTCAGATACCGTAAAAATTAAATTTCCAGTTATTACAGGTGTAATGTTAGAGCTAATTTCATTTTTCCAGTTAATTATTCCATTTTTAAGATCGATTGAATAAAATTCATTTTTATTATTTGAAAAATAAATAGAATTTCCATCAGAAACTAATTTTGAAACTTTAAAATTATAGGTTTCATTAATTATTGAGCTACTTTGTGTTGGTAGCTGCCAGATTATTAATCCTGTTTCAATATCAACCGCAGTTATATCGCCGATTGAATTACTAAATACCACTAAATCATCAACTACAATTAATGATAATTTAGAATTAGAAATGGTAAAAGAGTCTTCAGTTTTTAAATTCCAGCATTCATTGCCGTTTTTTATCTCATAACATCTTAAAGTATTTTTATAATCAATAACAAAAATTTTATTTTTATACTTTTTAATATCAGAATTAAAAGGGTAAGTATTATTTTTAGACCAATTTAATTCTCCTGAATTAATATTTATTGAATAATATTTTGCTATACTATCAGTAACTAATAAATTTTCAGCGTCTAACACAAAGTTTAATTTAGGTTTTTGCTTTTTTTCTGGTTTTGAATAATGGTTTTTTTTCCATAATACTTTTTGATTATTGTTGTACCTAATTATTGAACCTTTTTTATCAAAAAATATTAGACCATTATCTAAAAAAACTGGTTTAAAATTTAACTGGTTGATCTCTTCAAATTTTCCAAATTTATATGAGCCAATTTTTTTTACTAAACCACCATAGTTTTGTGAACCATAATTATTTTTATTGTCTATAATTTTGTTGTTAGTTTTAATTTTTGTTAAATCTAATTTTAGTTCTTGATTAAATTCTGAAGAAATCTTTTTTTCTTCTGAAAAAACTTTTTTAATATTTTTTTTTGACTCTAAGTTTTTTTCTTTATCTTTCCAAATACGTGAGTTTTCATTAAATGAACAATGATTTAATAAAAACAAGGATAATATTAAAATAATTACTCTAGTCACTCAAATCTCTGTTCAATCTTTTTTCAGCTTGCAATTTTATATCTGAATTAGGGTTTTCTAAACTGATGATTTGATTGAAAAATTCTTTTGATTTTTGCTTTTGATCTTTTGAATAAAAAAACTCAGCCATCAGATACAATGCATGAGATCTCCACACACTTTCAGAATTGATTAATGGATTTAAAATATTTAATAAATCACTTTCTTGAGCCTGATCTGCATTAAATAATGCTTTTTTATAAATTACTAAATTATTTATTTCTTTATCAAGTGGTGTATTTTCAATTAATAGATCAAAATATTCATTTATTTTAGCACGATCAGAAATAAGTTTTTTATCTAGAATAAAGTATAGTGATAACGGAGAGTAAGTAGGATCTTTTTTATTTATGATTTCTACTAAATTTTTTATCGTGCTTTCTTTATTTTTATCTGAATGCATTAATGTCGTCGAATTAAATTTATTTGAAATTTCTATTTTTTGATTAGTTTTGTATTTATCAAAACTATATGCTGCTATTAGAACAATTATTATAGCTAGCAAAATTGAAATAATTTTAATTTTATTTTTAACAAAAAAATTTCTTACTCTTTCGTTTCTTGTGTTGCTATTTATAATTGAAATTTCTTCTTCCATAATTAAATCATATTTCTTAATACGTATTGAAGTATGCCTCCATTTTTATAGTATTCTAATTCATTTTTAGTATCAATTCTGCATAAAGTTTTAATTTTTTTAATATCACCAGATGCATATTTGATTTCTAAACTTACTTCATCAGATGGATTAACGCCTTTTTCTAAACCAATAACACTTATTAATTCAGATCCAACTAAATTTAAATTTTTTCTATTAATATTATCTTTAAATTGTAATGGTAAAATTCCCATTCCAATCAAATTAGACCTATGAATTCGTTCAAAACTTTCAGCAATTACTGCTTTAACACCTAATAATTTAGTTCCTTTTGCAGCCCAGTCCCTAGAGGATCCTGTTCCATATTCTTTTCCACCAATAACGACTAAATCAGTTCCTCTTTTTTTATATTCCACAACGGCATCATATACAGGTAACACTTTTTCTTCAGGATATAATTTTGTGAATCCACCTTCAGTTCCTGGAGCCATTTCATTTCTAATTCTGATATTTGCAAATGTTCCTCTCATCATTACTTCATGATTTCCTCTTCTTGATCCGTAGGAGTTATAATCCTTTGGTAGAATCTGGTGCTCCATAAAATATTCTCCTGTAGGACTATCTTTTTGAATATTTCCTGCTGGTGATATGTGATCTGTAGTAACCATATCTCCTAAAATTAATAAAGGTCTTGCATCTTTAATTGGTTTAAATCCCTCTGGTTGATCTGAAAGTTTATCAAAGAATGGTGGTTTCTTTACATAAGTTGATCCTTCATCCCAATTATAAATACTACTTTCTTCAGTTTTGATTTTTTGCCACTGACTAGGTCCTTCAGAAACATTTGAATATCTTTGAATAAACATTTCAGCATTTAAAGATTGTTTTAAAGTATCTTCTATTTCCTCATTTGTTGGCCAAATATCTTTTAAATAAATACTATTTCCATCTTTGTCTTTACCTAGAGCATCTTTGTAAAGATCAAATTCCATATGACCCGCTAAAGCATAAGCAACTACTAATGGAGGCGAAGCTAGATAATTAGCTTTAATATGTGGAGAAATTCGTCCCTCAAAATTTCTATTTCCTGATAAGACTGATACTGCATATATATTTTCTTTTTGAATGGCATTAACAATATTTTCAGGTAGTGGACCTGAATTACCAATGCATGTTGTGCAACCATAACCTACTAAATTAAAACCAAGTTTATCAAGGTAAGTGTTTAATCCAGCTTTTTCTAGGTAATCTGTAACTACTTGAGAGCCCGGTGCTAATGAAGTCTTTACCCAGGGCTTAACTTCTAATCCTAATTCAACAGCTTTTTTTGCAAGCAATCCAGCACCAATTAATACGTTAGGGTTAGATGTATTAGTGCAGGAAGTAATCGCTGCTATTAAAATTGATCCATCTTTAATTTCATAATCTGTATCAGAAACTTTTGAGATAGATTGATTTTTTCTACTTGTAGCTTCCTCAAAAACTTTTTTAAATGAAGTTGCTGCCTCTGTTAATAAAACTTTGTCTTGTGGTCTTTTAGGTCCTGAAATTGTAGGAACAACTGTAGACATATCTAAAGATATAGTATCTGTAAATTCTATTTCATTGCTTGCCCATAAGCCTTGTTCTTTTGCATATTTTTCAACAATATCTACAGTATGTTGATCTCTTCCTGAGAATTTTAAATACTTTAAGGTTTCATCATCTATTGGAAAAAATCCACATGTTGCTCCATATTCAGGCGCCATATTTGCAATTGTAGCTCTATCAGCTAATGTCAGATTTTTTAATCCTTCTCCATAAAATTCAACAAATTTACCAACCACACCTTTATCTCTTAACATTTTTACAACTGTCAAAACAAGATCTGTAGCTGTTGTGCCTTCAGGCATTTTATTTTTTACTTCAAAACCAATTACTTCTGGTATTAACATTGATATAGGTTGGCCCAACATTCCTGCTTCTGCTTCAATTCCACCAACACCCCAACCTAGTACTGATAATCCGTTGACCATAGTTGTATGACTATCTGTGCCAACTAATGTATCTGGGAATAAATATTTTTCTCCTTCAAATTCTTCAGTCCAAACAACTTTTGAAAGATATTCTAAATTTACTTGATGACAAATTCCTGTTCCTGGAGGAACTATTCTAAAATTATTAAATGCTTGTTGTCCCCATTTTAAAAAAGAGTATCTTTCACCATTTCTCTCAAACTCAATATCTACATTTTTTTCAAAAGAATCTGAATTAGCTGATTTATCAACTTGTACCGAGTGATCTATTACTAAATCAACTGCTGATAATGGGTTGATTGTATTTGGATCTTTGTTTTTATCTTTTACTGCCTCTCTCATTGCGGCTAAGTCAGCAACAGCGGGAATACCTGTATAATCTTGAAGTAAAACTCTAGCAGGTCGATATGCAATTTCAGTATTTGATTTTTTTGATTTTAACCATTCTTTAATTGAATTAATTTGGTTTTTGTTTACCGATAGATCATCTTCGTATCTTAAAAGATTTTCTAATAAAACCTTTAACGACTTAGGAAGTTTAGAAATGCCAGTTAGGCCGTTTTGTTCAGCTTCTTTTAAAGAATAATATTTATATTCTTTATTATCGATTGAGATATTTTTTAGAGTATTATAAGAATTTTTTGTACCCGGTGTCATATTATAAATAAAAAGTCATTATGCTTAATAAAAGAAGCAGTGACATAACATAATTAAAATAATTAATAAATTTCTGATTTGTCGCAAATTTCCTGAGAAATTTACCCATAAACGTCCAAAGGGTAATACTTGTGACCGAAACTAGTAATGCAAGAACAAGAATTTGAGTCGTATAATTCACAAAGTTCTCTCCTGGATTTATATAAGTAGAGACAACAATTACTGCTGCAATCACTCCCTTTGGGTTTAAAAATTGAAAAATAAAAGTTTCTATAAATTTGACAGGATTTTTATTTTTGTTTTCTTGTTTTGTAGATCCTGAAAATGAAATCTTATAAGCTAAATAAATTAAAAATAATGTTCCAAGATATTTTAGTATTTCTTGAACTAGTGGATATAATTTAAATACATTTATTAACCCTAAAGCTAAACATAATAAAAGAAAGGGGAAGCCTAAAGTAACTCCAATAATATGCGGAAGTGTTCTTTTAATTCCAAAATTAAATCCAGAATAAAATGCTACAAAATTATTTGGTCCGGGCGTGAATGCAGCAACTATTCCAAACAACGTAATTGATAAAATTTCTGGATGCATTATTAAGCAATTGGTAAACCATTCTCTGACTTTTGAGATGGATGAACTAATATAACTTTTCCCTCTTTATCTATAGATCCTAAAATCAATACTTGAGACACAACACCAGCAATATTTTTTTCAGCAAAATTACATACTCCAATTACTTGTTTTCCTTTGAGATTTTCTTCATTGTAATAATGAGTAATTTGAGCAGACGATTGTTTAATTCCAATCTCCTCACCAAAATCAACTTCAACAACTAGTGATGGTTTTCTAGCTTTTTCATTTTTCTTAACAGAGATAACTGTACCAACACGAATGTCCACTTTGTCAAAAATATCATATGTAATTTGTTCTTTCATATAATTAATATATAATGGATGAAAAATATGAGTACAGAAAATAATTCAGAACTTTTATATAATAATTCTATTAAAATTTTAACAGACCTAATTGGTTTTAAAACTATATCTGGTGAAGATAACACTGCTTTAATTGATTACTGTGATGATATCTTAAAAAAATTAGGTGCTACTTCTTTTAGAACATATGATGATGAAAAAAAAAGAGTAAATCTCTTTGCGACTCTTAAAGCTAAAAATTCAAATAATAAAAAACCAATAATTTTATCAGGACATACTGATGTTGTTCCAGTTTCAAAAGGTTGGAGCTCAGATCCTTTTACTGCAACAATAAGAGAAGATAAATTATATGGAAGAGGTTCATGCGATATGAAAGGTTTTATTGCATGTGCTTTGGCTTATGCTCCTATTTATTCAAAATCAAATTTAGATAGAGATATTCACTTTTCTTTTACTTTTGATGAGGAAACGGCATGTATAGGAGCTCCTATATTAATTGAAGAATTAAAAAGAAGAAATATTAGAGATGGTATTTGTATAGTTGGCGAACCAACTAATATGAAAATTATTGATGCACATAAGGGATGCTACGAGTACACAACTTATTTTAAAGGTTTAGCAGGACATAGTTCTGCACCTCATAAAGGTGTAAGCGCTGTTGAATATGCATCAAGATATGTCGGCAAATTAATTGAATTAAGAGAAAAACTTAGAGAAAGAGAGCCTAAAGACTCTATTTTTGATCCACCTTATTCCACTCTCTCAATTGGTGGTGTATTCGGTGGTATAGCTCACAATGTAATCGCAGATAAATGTCATATTAATTGGGAAACAAGACCAGTAATAAAAGAAGATGGTATATTTTTAAATCAAGAAATAGATAAATTTGCAAACGAAGTTTTACTTCCAGATATGAAAAAAGTTTTTGCTGATGCTTCAATAGAAAAAAAAATTATCGGAGAAATAGTTGGATTTGATAGAGAGGATAAATCAGATGCTTGTGAATTTATCTCAAGCTTAACTGGTGATAATTCTAGAGAGGTTGTTTCTTTTGGAACAGAAGCAGGGTTGTATCAAGAAATTGGAATTAGTACTGTTGTATGTGGACCAGGATCAATTGAACAAGCTCACAAAATTGATGAGTTCATAGTTTTAGACGAACTAAAAAAATGTATTAATCTTTTAGATGGGATTAAAAATAATTCTATTGCTAATTAATTATTCCAACCACTTACAGCTTTAACTTCTAGGAATTCCTCTAAGCCAAGTTTACCAGCTTCACGACCAATACCAGAATGTTTGTATCCACCAAAAGGAGCATCTGGTGCTAATCCTGCACCATTGATATCAACCATTCCTGATCTTAATTTTCTAGCAACACGGTTTGCTTTTTCCTGATCTTGTGTTTGGATAAAATTTAAAAGTCCATAGGGAGTATCATTTGCAATTGCTATGGCTTCTTCCTCTGTCTCAAATGGTATAATTGATAAAACTGGACCAAAAATTTCAGTTCTTGCAATTTCCATTTGATTATTTACATCCGCAAAAGCAGTTGGTTTTACGAAATAGCCTTTATCTAAACCTTCAGGTTTGCCTGTGCCACCAGCAACTAATTTAGCGCCCTCATCTATACCAACTTGAATTAAAGATTGAATTTTATCAAATTGAGTTTTTGAAACTACTGGTCCAATATGATCTCCCTCTTTAGTTGCAACATCAACTTTCATTGAGTTAGCAAAATTTTTAACTCTTTCAACTGTCTCATCATAAATAGATTTTTCAACTAACATTCTAGTAGGTGCATTACAAGATTGACCTGTATTTCTAAAACATCTTAAAGCACCTCTTTCGACTGCTTCTGCATCAGCATCTTTAAAAATTATATTGGCACCCTTTCCACCTAATTCTAAACTAACTCTTTTAAAATCATTCGCTGCATTTTGTGATATTAAAGCTCCTGCTCTAGTTGAGCCAGTAAATGAAATCATATTTACATCTGGATGACTTGTTAAAGCATTGCCAGTCACAGCTCCATCTCCATTTACTAAATTAAAAACACCTTTTGGTAATTTAATTTCATCAATCATTTCAGCTAATATCATTGATGATAATGGGGCAATCTCAGAAGGTTTAAGCACCATTGTACAACCAGCAGCAATTGCTGGAATTACTTTTAAACAAGTTTGATTCATTGGCCAATTCCAAGGTGTAATTAATGCACAAACACCTTTTGGCTCATGCAAAATATTATTATTGGGAGCATGATCACCTAAAATCTTTTCAAAAGTATATTCTTTTAAAACTTTGATATATGACTTAATGTGACTGGCACCTGTTCCAGCTTGTAATTGGGTTGAAAAATCAATCGGAGCTCCCATTTCTAAAGATATAGCTTTAGCCATATCGGCCCATCTCTTTTTATAAAGTGCATAAAGAGTTTCAAGATATTTTAGTCTTTCTTCTTTTGAAGAAAAAGCCCATGTTTCAAAAGCTTTTGTTGCTGCACTTACTGCATCATTTACATCTTCAACTCCACCTAAAGATATCACTGCACACTCCTCTTCGGTTGATGGATCGATTACCGTTAAGTCATTTGGTTTTTTGGGAGAAACCCATTCACCGTTAATATAAAATTTTTTTTGATCTAACATTTTGAGAAACTATCCTTTCTTTATGATTTTGCAAATAAATTTGTTAACTCATAAACAATAGTGGCTGCAGCTAACGAAGTAACTTCAGCATGATCGTAAGCAGGTGAAACTTCAACCACATCTGCAGAGACAAGATTTAAACCTGATAATCCTCTTAAAACATTAACCATTTCTCTTGTAGTCATACCTGCAATTTCTGGCGTACCTGTGCCTGGAGCAAAAGCTGGATCTAATACGTCTATGTCTATAGATAAATATAAAGGATTATTACCTACTCTTTTTTTTATTCTTTCTGCTATTTTATCTGTTCCCTCTGTTTGAAATTCATCACAATGAATTATCTTAAAACCAAAACTTTCATCATTTTTAATATCATCTCTACTATAGAGTGGCCCCCTAATACCAACATGCATTGAAGCGTCGTCCAAAAATAATCCCTCCTCTCTTGCTCTTCTAAAAGGAGTACCATGTGTGTAAGGGGCACCAAAATAAGTATCCCAAGTATCTAGATGAGCATCAAAATGAACTAATGAAACCGGTCCATTACATTTTTTATTTATTGCTCTTAATAATGGTACTGCAATTGTATGATCTCCACCTAAACTAATAATGCCTCCTACTTTATTTAATAAGTCGGTTGCTCCAATTTCTATTTGTTTTATTGCTTCATCAATACTGAAAGGGTTACAAGTAATGTCACCAGCATCTGCTACTTGTTGTATTTTAAAAGGTTCAACATCATAACTTGGATGAAAATTTGTTCTTAAATGACGTGAAGCTTGACGAATACTTTGTGGGCCGAATCTTGCGCCTGGTCGATAACTTGTACCAGCATCAAATGGGACACCTACAATTGCCACATCACAACTTTCAACATCTCTTAACTCTGGCAGTCTTGCAAATGTTGATGGTCCTGCAAATCTTGGAACTTTAGTTCCACTTACAGGTTGAATTGGATTTTTATTACGTTCTTTTTTCATTTATAAACAAAATGTACCACATTCTTTTTAAATCGAATATCATCTAAATTTAGATTATGAAGATTTTTAAGCTAATTTTACTATCTTTTATTTTAATAACTACAGTAAAGGCAAATACAATTTATAATTTAATAAAAATTCCAAATTTGGAAATTTATGAATTAAAAACACCTAACAACCTTAAATATTTTTATGCAGAAAAACCTTTTCAACTTGGTATTCAAAAAAATATATCTTGTACAAACTCTAGTAAGCAAACTTATGATGAAAAATACAAAATAATTTCAAATAATTTAAATAGATATTCAAAACAATTTTTAAAAAAAATAAATCTTAAATATATTGTAATGTGTGAAAATTTATCAATTTCAGGAATTAATACAGCGGGAATTCCTGATCATTTAATGAAAACTCTTATTATTGACCTTAAGTTTAACGAAAAATATTTTGAAAGAGTAATTCATCATGAGTTATTTCATGTGATAAATGATGGATTTAAAGATCTTTTTAGTGAGGATGAGTGGAAATCATTTAATAATAAAAATTTTGAATATGCTGATTGCTCTACTTGTTCCAAGAAATTAGGACTTGATACCTACCAAAATACCAATGGTTTTTTTACTGAATATTCTAAAACAATACCATCCGAAGACATGGCTGAAGTTTTTTCTCATTTAATAATAGATAGATATCAAAATACAAACGATAATGTGCTTAATAAGAAAGTTGAATTCATAAAAAATAAACTAAAAAAAATTGATGTTACTTTTGAATTTTAATAATGATCAAAAAAATTAATGCAACCTTATCTGAAAAATTAATACTCATTTTTCTTTTAGCGCTAGCAATTTTTGCATTTAGTTTTACTGTTTTAATTAAAAATAAGTGTTTATTTGTTAAAAATTTGGATCCACAAAAAATAAATTTTGATAAGCCAAAAAATATTGTTGTGCTTAATGTTGAGTGTGGAAATGTAATTATTGAACTTTATCCAGAATTATCTCCAAAAGCAGTTGATAGATTTATAACTTTAATAAAATCAAATTCTTATGATGATGTTGCGTTTCATCGGGTAATTAAAGATAAATTAATCCAAGCTGGTGATCTTGAATTTGGTAAAAAAAATAAATTAAATTATGGGAAAATAGGTACTGGGAAATCTGGTCTTGGAACAATAAGCTCGGAGATTGATGCAGAGTTTGATTATAAAAAAGGAAGTGTTGGTCTAGCGCGAAACTTAAAATATAATACTGAAGATAGTCAATTCTTCATCATTCTTGATGACGAACCTTTGTTTGAAGGTGAATATACACCTATTGGAAAAGTAATTTATGGAATAAAAATTTTGGAAAAGATTAAATATTCTCATCGATCTGAATATGTATTAAGACCAGATTTTATTAATACAATTAGAATGTATAGAATAAATTAGTTAACTAGAGGTTTGCCAGTAGCTAAAGTGTGTTTTATTCTATCTTGAGTTTTCTCAGTCTCAATTAACTTCATAAAAGCATCTAGCTCTAATTTATATAAATCATCCTCAGACAAAGTCTTATCAATTGTAGTATCTCCTCCACTTAAAACGTGCGCTAGTTCTTGAGCAACTAATAAACCATGATCAAGAATAACTTTTTCATTATAAAGTTTTTCTAAAATTTTATTCATTTCTTCTTTAACAGCTTTACCCGGAAGATTAAATTTTGCCTCTATGGGTGCTTTAAAATCTTTATTATTCTTTAAGATTTCTTTTGCTACTTCCAAAAGACTATTTCTATTCATTATTTTTTTATCTTCTGGTTTTAAATACTTCATAGGTTCAGCTTCAACAGGAGAAGTTGCTGTTTTTCCATAACCAATAATATCAAATACTTTTAATGGTGCATAATGAGGATCATCTTTAGCTTCTTCTGAATCAAGCCATCTTGCTAACATTTCCTTACATCCACCTCCAGCAGGTATTAATCCAACAATAGCTTCAACTAGTCCGACTACAATATTTGTATGAGATGCAACGAAATTACTTTGGACCATAACCTCAAATCCTCCACCAAGAGTTAAACCTGAGGGGGCAGATACAACTGGATGGTCAGAATATTTTAAGTGTTTGCATGTCTCTTGAAAATATCCAACAAATTTTTCTATAGATTTAAAGTCACCTTTATTAGCAAATTCCATTGTATAGCTTAGATTTACTCCAGCAGAAAATTGCATACTTTCATTAATAATTATTAATGGCTTGTCAGTCGCTTTTTTTAAAGCGTCCATTGAATCATAATCGAGCGCATTTGCTTTAGTGGTAAATTCAACAATATTATAGTCATTAAACCTATAAATAGATGCTGAGCTATTGCCATCAATATTAGTTGCTGTTTTTTTTACTTTTCCTAAAGTTTCAATGTCAGTATATTTTTGTCTTATTCCATGAAACTTTTCGTCTTTAGTTTTGGATAAATTTTCTAAGAATTTATTTCCTTCATAATTTTTGAATTTTTCAAAAAAATTAGCAACACCAATTTCCTCTAACATTTCAAATGGTCCTTTGCTCCAATTGAATCCAAGTCTCATTGCTTCATCAATATCATTAAATTCATTTGTAATACCTGGAACTAGAGAAGAGGCATAATTAATAATTTTTGAAATAACTGACCAAGCGTATTCACCGTATTTATCATCTCTATTGATTAAAGCTTTTAGATCTACTTTATCAGACTTTATATTAATTTTTTGTGTTGGATGATATTCTCCAGTTTCTAAATTAATTGCTTCAAGAATTTTTTTATTATCAACCTTATTCATTCTGTAAAAGCCACCTTTGCCTTTACGTCCCGTGTAACCAGTTTCTATTAATTTTTTTACTAGAGGTATTTCTTTTGCAACTTCTTGGAATTCATCTGACTTAGGTAATTCTTTAATAAAACTTTTAAGAACATCTGCCATTAAATCAATTCCAATTAGATCATATAAACCAAATACTCCAGTTTTAGGTATTCCCATTGGTCTTCCAAAAACAGCGTCGGCCTCTTCTATAGACATTTTCATTTTAAATGCTTCTGTCATAGCGATTTGCATTGCAAAAACTCCTATTCTATTTCCTAAAAAGCCTGGGGTGTCATTACAAACTATTGCACCTTTTCCTAAGCTAATTTCACAGAATCTTTTTAGAGAATCAATTTTATTTAAATCGTTATTTTCACTTTTAACAATTTCTAGTAAATCCATATATCTAACAGGATTAAAAAAATGAGTGATACAAAAATCTTTTTTGTCTTCTGCTGATAGTTTTTCTGAAAGTACACTTATAGGTATTGAAGATGTATTTGATGATATGATTGATCCAGCTTTTCTTTCTTTAAAAATTTTTTCATAAATATTATGTTTAATATCTATTCTCTCAACAACAGCTTCAACAATCCAATCTGCTTCACTAACAACTTTAAAATCATCATTAATGTTTCCAACATTAATATTATCAATTTTTGATTTATCAATTAAAAGAGGGGGTCTTGATTTTTTTATTCTCTCCCTTGCTTGCTCACTTATCTCTGTAGTAAGGTCTAATAAGGTAACAGGAACATTTGCATTACACAAATGAGCTGCAATCCCACTGCCCATTGTGCCTGATCCAATAACTACAACTTTTTTGATATCCATAAAATTAAAGTGATCTTATATTAAAATTAAATCAAACTTGAAATAAATAAATCGTCTCAATATTAGTATTAACTTTGCTGAATTTTTAATTCTTCAATATCTATATGACATCGAATTGCATTTCCATTATCTCCAAATTGCCATGGTGGAGTTTCATTTCTACATTTGTCACCTAAAATTCTTGGACACCTGCCTTGAAAAGAGCAGCCAATTTCGGGGGGTTTTTCCTCAACTATATCTTCAGCTACTAGTTTTGGTCTTATATCTGGATCTGGCTCTAGTACTGCACCGATTAAAACTTCAGTGTAAGGGTGAGATGGAAATTGATAAACATCTTTTGATGGACCAATTTCACACAATCTGCCTTGATATAAAACAGCCACTCTATCACTGATAGCTTTTACAACCGCAAGATCATGAGAAACAAATACATAAGTTGTACCTAACTCTTCTTTTAATTTTTGTAATAAATCTAATACAGCAGCTTGTACAGATACATCTAAAGCTGAGGTTACTTCATCACATAAAATAATATCTGGTCGTGCTGCAAAAGCTCTTGCAACAGCTATTCTTTGTTTCTCTCCTCCAGATAATTGTCTAGGATATCTGCTCATATAAAAAGCGCCAAGTCTTACTTTTTCAAGTAACTCAGCAATACTCGATTTAAGTTTATTTCCTGTTAAACCAAAATATAGTTTTAAAGGTTGGGAGAGTATCTGTTCAACTGTATGATTTGGATTTAACGACTCGTCTGGATTTTGAAAAATTAATTGAATCGATCTTAAATCATCTGAATTTCTTTTTTTTAAATCACCTGATAACAATTTTTCCTTATTAAATTTTATATACCCATCTTTAGTTTTTAATAACCCAGCAATAGATTTTAAAATAGTAGATTTACCACTGCCAGACTCCCCTACCAATGCAATAGTCTCTCCTTTGTTTATATTTATATTTATATCTTTTACAGTTGGATTAGTATCGGTCACTTTGTTTAAAAATTGATCTATAATGCCTTGTTTTGCATATGATATAGAAACATCCTTTAAATCTAAAATTTCATCTATAATTATTTCTTTTTTTAATTCGTTTGTTATTTTTTGTTCACTAGTTTTAGATATTAATTCTGAATGATTAAAACATCTAACACTAGTATCTATCTCAGATAAATATTCTAATTCAGGTACTTTAAATTTACATTCATCACTTGAAAAATTACATCTATCATAAAAACTACAACCACTACCAATATTGCCTGGCTGCGGTTGACTACCTGGCATTGAGTCAGGGAGCCCTGATAAAGAAAGTTTTGGAATTGATTTTAATAATCCATAAGTATAAGGATGAATAGGTTCTTTCAAAATTTTTCTTACTGGTCCTTCAAGTACAATTTCACCTGAATACATTACGATCACTCTGTCACAAACTTGAGCTATTGCTCCAAGATCATGACTTACATAAACCATCGATGTTCCTGTATCTTTTGCTAAATCTTTTAAAAGTTCTAAAACATGTGCTTGGGTTGTTACATCTAAACCAGTAGTTGGCTCATCTAATAATAATAATTCTGGGTTACCAGCTAAAGCCATAGCAACTGCAACACGCTGCTGTTGTCCTCCTGAAAGTTCATGAGGATATCTAAGTGCCATTATATTTGGTGATGGAAGTCTGACTTGATTTAATAATTCTGAAATTTTCTGCTCCCTTTTAGCTTTACTAAAATCTGTATGAAGTTTAAGCGCTTCTTCAATTTGATAACCAATTTTAAGATTGGGTGTTAATGCCTGGCCAGCATTTTGCGGGATCATTGCAATTTTTCTACCTCTAATATCCTCTAATTCCTTATTATTTAGACTGAGTAAATCTTGAGATTTAAATAAACATTCTCCACCAGTAGTAAATAGGCCATGTTTAATATAACCCATCATCGCAAGTGCAAGTGTACTTTTTCCAGACCCGGACTCTCCTACAATGCCAACTGTTTCACCTTTTCTAATATTGGTAGTTATGTTTCTAAGTATTGATATTTGTTTACCCTTTTGACTTTTAAAGCCGATAGATAAATCTTTAATTTCTTGAATGTTAGTGTTCATATTTTAAACCGGGGCTTTTGTTGATCTATCTATTCCTAAAGCTTTAGCAAAAGCATCAGCGGTTAAGTTTATGCCAATAATTAATGAGCTTAATCCAACAATAGGTGCAATTACTGCCCACCATGCAAAAGACATTAATCCTCTTGCATTAGATATCATTAATCCCCAATCAGGAGTTGGAGGACTTACGCCAAATCCTAAAAAAGATAATGAACTAAATCCAAGAAGCATCCAAGACCATCTCATTGCTCCTTCAACTAAAATAGCATCTCTAACATTTGGCAATATTTCATTCCAAATAATTGAAATATTACTGTGACCTCTAGCTTTTGCAGATACAATAAAATCTTTTGCAATAACATCATGAGTGGCTGCTCTTGCAACACGAACAATTCCTTTGCCATAAAAAAAACCAAGAGCAGGTATTAATACTTCAGTAGTTGTTCCAAGAAGTGAAACTATTAAAAGCATAGCTAAAATCCAAGGTATTGATAAAAATGCATCTACTATCCTCATCACAATATCGTCAATTCTTCCTCCAACTAAGCCACAAAAAATTCCTAAAAGACCTCCCCAAAGTAAAGCAATAATTGATCCAAAGAATGTTATGGTAAGTGCAGTCCTTCCTCCTAAAATTGTTCTAGTAAAAACATCTCTACCTAAACTATCAGTTCCAAACCAAAATTCTGATGATGGCGCATTTAGCATTAATGAAGGATTGATTGCTTTATAATCATAAGGTGCAAACCATGGGCTGGTAATCGCTAAAATTATATGAAAAATTAATATTGCTAACCCAATAAACCCAGATGGTTTTGAAGCCATTGTAGATATTATATCTAAAACTTTTTCTAGAGAACTTTTGGGATTTTCATTAAATGTATTTTTTAAGTTTTCCATTATTTATTTTCTAGTTTGTAATGTCTTTAATCTTGGGTTTAACATTAATGTTAATAAGTCGGCTATAAAATTTATACTAACATAAATAGATGCAAGGATAATTCCTAAAGCTTGAACAACAGGTAAGTCTCTATTAGAAATTGACTCAATTACCAATCTTCCTAGTCCTGGATAATTAAATACTACCTCAGTCACAACCACTCCACCTAGTAGCCAAGCAATAGTTAAAGCAACAACATTAATTGCTGGCAGTAATGCGTTGGGTAATACATGTTTAAAAACCATTTTCCAATATGGTACTCCTTTTAATATTGCCATTTGAATATAATCACTTGCCATTACTTGAATAACACTTGAACGAACCATTCGAGCCATATGTGCAGTCATGATCATTGCAATTGCTATTACCGGCAAAATAATATTTGGTAGTAACTCAAAAAAAGTAACATCTGTAGGTACAATTACTATGCCAGGTAGCCACTCTAGCCAAATTGCTACTATTAGTATTAATAAAGTAGCACTTATAAATTCTGGAATAGTCATTGAAAATATTGCAACAGTAGAAATTATAATATCTGGCATTTTATCTCTCCAAAGAGCTGTGATTATTCCTAATATTAAAGCTAATGGGATACCAATAATTATTGCTGCAGAAGCAAGAACTAGTGAATTTTTTATTCTTGGTCCTAAGACCTCATTAATTTGCATTTGGCCACTTAATGAATAACCAAAATCTCCCTGAATAACATTATATGCCCATGATATATATCTTTCATGTGCCGGAACATCTAATCCTAGTCTTTTAATACATGCAGCTAATGCTTCACCAAAAGCTTCTCTTTCTAAATAAGAAGTGCAAGCATCCCCAGGTAATATTTCAACACCAATGAATGTTATTAAAGATACTATAAATAAGGTTACTAAGCCTAAGATAAATCTTTTAAAAATTAAAAAAAACATAATTAAGATTATTAACCTAAATTTTAAAATTAATTATTTCTGGCACTGCAATCTTTTTCTTTATGGCAAAAGTAGGATTAGCCGCAACTCATACTGGTATTGTTTTATCACATATAATTTTAGGAACTCCGTTTGTTGTAATTACAGTTACAGCAACTTTATCTGGTTTTGACCACAGTGTAACAAGAGCTGCGGCAAGTTTAGGAAGTAATCCAGTAAATACATTCATGAAAATAACACTACCTTTAATTATGCCTGGTGTAATTTCTGGAGCACTATTTGCATTTGTTACATCGTTTGATGAAGTTGTAGTCGTATTATTTTTAGCTGGATTAGAAAATACTACTATCCCAATTCAAATGTGGGTAGGATTAAGAGAACAATTAAGCCCAACAATAATGGCAGTTGCAACATGTTTAATTGTAATGTCTACTTTAATTCTGGTTACAGCAGAACTTTTAAGAAGAAGATCTGAAAGACTAAGAGGAATTAATAGATAGTTCTAGTATTTTCCAACTAATTTTTCATAACTAGAAGAAAGATCTTTAATTAAATCACATACTTCAAATTTATCATCTAGAATATTTCCTACAGGTGTAATCTCTGCTGCTGTACCTGTTATAAAACATCCTTTAAAACTAGAGATTTCTTTAGGAGAAATTTTTCTTTCTATTATTTTAATATTTTTTGATTTTGCTAAATCAATAACAGTTTTTCTAGTGATACCATCTAAAAATGAGTCTGGAATAGGTGTATGTAACTCATTATTTTCATCTTTAAAAAAAATATTAGCACTTGTTGCTTCAGCTATATTGCCTTCATGATCCAACATCAACGAGTCTGTAAAACCATCTTTTTCAGCTTGATGCTTAGAAAGTGTGCAAATCATATATAAACCAGCAGCTTTACTCTCCCAAGGTGATGAATTTTGAGGTGGCCTTTGCCACTTAGAAATATTTAATTTAATACCTTTTAACTTTAATTCAGCATTGAAGTATGTTGGCCAATCCCATATTGCTATAGCTACATTAATCTTTGTATTCTGAGCAGAAACACCCATCATTTCACTACCTCTCCAAACAAAAGGCCTTATATATCCGTTTTGAATATTTTGGTCAGAGACAAGTTTTTCAGTAGCTTCAATAATTTCATCATATGAATAAGGAATTTTCATATCTAAAATTTTTGCAGAATTGAAAAGTCTATCTGTATGTTCCTTTAATTTAAAAATTTTTGTATTGTAAACTCTTAAGCCTTCAAAAACTAAACTAGCATAGTGCATACCATGACTAATAATGTGAACTCGAGCATCCTGCCAATCACACAATTCATTATTAAACCAAATTTTTCCTGATCTTTTATCAAATGGTAATTGTTGCATAAGTAAACTAATCTACAGACTCAATTATTGTAGCAATACCCATTCCAAGACCTATACACTGAGAAGCCAATGCATATTTTTTGTTTTCTCTTCTTAATAGTTGGGCTACCTTGCCAGTAATTCTTGCACCTGTTGCTCCAAGTGGGTGACCTAGGGCTAATGCTCCACCATCTAAGTTAACTTTGTTAGGATCTATATCTAAATCTTTTATGCAAGCTAATGATTGTGACGCAAAAGCTTCGTTAAGTTCTACAATATCAATGTCTTTAATTGACAATTTAGCTCTAGCCAAAGCTTTTTGAGTAGCACCTATTGGTCCTAAGCCCATAGTATCAGCTTTACAACCTTGAACAGATGTAGAGACAATTCTTGCTAGTATTTCTAAATTATTATCTTTTGCATATTGCTCTTCACATATAAGAGTAGCAGCAGCACCATCTGTAAGTGGCGAAGATGTTGCAGCTGTAACAGTCCCATTTTGATCAAAAGCTAATTTTAATCCATCCAATTTTTCTTGATTACTGTTTGGTCTGATATTACTATCTTGTGAACATTTTCCAATAGCTACAATTTCATTATCAAAATTTCCTTTAGATTGTGCTTCAGATGCTTTTTGATGACTTGATATTGCAAATTCCTGTTGTTCAGTTCTTGAAATAGAATATTGTTTAGCAACATTTTCTGCAGTGGTACCCATTGAAAAATAAACATTGGGATTTTCTTTTTCAGCATAAGGGTATGGCATAGCATCAAAACCAGTAGTTACTCTAGTCATGCTTTCAACTCCACCACAAATAAAAACTTTTCCAGATCCCATAGCTATTTTTCCTGCAGCTATATGAATACCTTCCATGGATGATCCGCACCATCGGTCTACTGTCATACCAGATGTTTTAATATCCATATCAGTGAGAAAAGTTACTAATTTACCTATATTGAAACATTGTTCACCTGTTTGAAAGGCACATCCAACTATAATGTCCTCTATTTCTTTTTTATTAATTTTAGTTTTAGAAACAAGATTACTAACAACTTCAGCAAGTAAATTAACAGGTTTTACGTCAATCAATTCACCTTTTCTTGCCATTGTAAATGGGGATCTTGAATAACCCGCTATAACTGCTCTGAACATAATGGGTATATATAGCTATTTAATCTGGAAATGGCAAAGATGTTATCGTCCCATTTCTTTTTTCACCATCAAGAGTCTCAATGATAACTTCGTTACCTACATTCCAATAATCTTTTAAAATCATTGATAAACCAATATTTTTTTTAATTCTAGGAGAGAAAATACCAGATGTTATTTGTCCAATTCTTTTATTGTCCTTTGAAAATATTTTTAATGGCTGTCCAGTTGCTGCACAAGGCGCACCATCAAAGATAATGCCTCTCATTTTTTGTATTATGCCTTCACTTTGAATTTTTGTTAGAGCTTGTTTGCCAATAAAGTCATGAGAAGCATCTGCTTTACAATATTTTTCTAGGTTGCACTCTAAAGGGTTATTCTCACCAGTAAAATCGTTTCCATAAGACATTAGCCCAGCTTCAATTCTGTCAATTAGGTTTGGACAACCTGGAGAAATATTAAATTTTTTACCAGCTTCCCAAATGGTATCCCAAAGTTTTTCACCCATTTCAATTTTATCAAAATAGTTTTCATGAACTTTAAAATAAATCTCAAAACCATCTTGTTTACTATATCCAGATCTTGCAATAATTTGTTTTGTGCCCTCAAAGTCTATCACTCTGAAATTAAAAAATTTAATCTTTTTAATTTCATCTCCAAATATTGAAACCATTAATTCTTCTGATTTTGGTCCTTGAATTGCCAATGGAAAAACATCTGGCTCTTCAATCATTACATTTAAGTTCAAACCTAACGCCAATCCTTTGGCCCACAACAAAATATCAGAGTCCGCAATTGATATCCAAAACATATCATCATCTAATTTAAGTAAAACTGGATCATTTATCATTCCAGCATTCTCATTAAGCATTGGGATATAAAAACATTTACCTATTGTCATATCTTTTATTGAACGAGGTGTTAATTTTTGAATTAGTTTAGTAGCATCTGGACCACAAATTTGAACTTGTCTTTGACAAGAAACATCCCACATCTGAACCTCTTTACTTAGATGTAAGTAATCTTCTTCAACAGTATTTTTGAAACCTTTTGGTAAAAGCATATGGTTTACTACTGTAAAATCTGAAACTCCATGCTGTTCAACTCTATTTGTATAAGGAGTTCTCCTTATTCTTCTAGACATATTTAATTTTATATTTTTTGACATAAAAAATTTTATTATTTAGTTGTTATTGAGACCACCAAATAGAGTAACCATTAGGTGATATAATAATTGGCAAGTGATATTTTTTTTCAGGATATTCCATTTTAAATTTGATTACTATTTCAGAAACAATTTTTTTTTCAGAAAAATAATCTGAAGTTTTACATACCATCTCATATTCACAATCACAGTCATCTTTCGAGAGTTCAAAATCTTTTAAAATTCTTCCTGCGCTATCAGTTTTAGTTTCAAAAAATATTTTTCTCTCTCCTGATACGCTTATTTGATTAATTATTACTTTAACACCACTTGCATGTGTTCCATTTACTGAATTAAGTAAGTGAGAGGATAAAGTTGCCATATTTACTCAATCGATGCCTTATCTCGTTTATCACTAACAGCAGCAACAATTGGACTAATGACACCTTTAGCTTTAACATTGATACATGCAGTTTTTCCGCTTTCAAGAGCCCTTTTTAATGCCGGAGCCAGTTGTTCTCTTTTTGTAACCAGTTCACCATGACCACCAAAACCTTCAAAGATTTTATGAAAAGGTATATCCCTAAAGTCTGTTGCGAAATGTTTTCCACTTTCAAACAATCTTTCTTGTTGTTGTGAAATACAATCTAAACCACCATTGTTATCAATTACAACTACAATGGGTTTATTTTCTTGAAAAGCAGCTTCTATTGACAAACCTCCAGATAAAAAAGCACCGTCCCCACTAATCAAAATGACATTAGAGTTTGGGTTTGTATTTTTAGCTGAAAGCGCAAATGGCACACCAACACCTAGCATACTAAAAGTGCCGGGATGAAGAATTCCACCTATTTTTTTTCCTTTTGATCCTGCAATATTTATTGCAATCTCAGACCAAAAATGGGTATTCCCTCCATCAATCACTAACCAATCTTTTTCACCAATGGCATCTTGAACATCCAAAGCTAATTGAAGAGGATGTATTTTACCACCATTAGTTTCAGCCTGCTTTGTTTCTTTGCTTAAGTCTTCTAAAGTTTTATCAACCCATTCTTGTTTTTTAGTCTTATTAAGATCAAACCATTCTTTACCTAAGGTCCACTTATTGTTTGTCTTAAGTTTATTTAAAGTATCAAAAAATACACCTGGATCACATAACAGATTTATATCTGCCGATCTGTTAAGTTCTATTTCTTCATGAGATCCATTAATACAAACAAGTTTTGTCGAGTTTGGAAATAGAGGCGGATTGCCAAAATTCATTTGATTGTCTAGTCTCGCTCCAACCATTAACACCAAATCAGACTCATGTAATGCAAATTTTGATGGTGGAAACTGATGTATATCAGCCAATCCCATATAGGCATTGGCTTCTTCACCAAGTAATTTTTGATGGTAAGGAATATTAAATATTGGAATATTCAAATTATTTCCTACTTCTTCTAATTTTTTTTCTGAGCCAGACCACCATACTCCATGCCCTCCTATTATTACTGGTTTTTTTGAATTACATGCAAGTTCCAAAATTTCTGATAAATGTGTTGGATCAGGCCAAGCTTTCACAACAGGTTTTGTTTTATGTGAAAAAGGTCTTTCTTCAAGGCCAGCATTTTCCTCAAAAGATGAAAACATAATATCAACAGGCATACTTAAATGTACTGCACCTGGATATCCATTAGTTGCAATCCTGTATGCTTTATCTACAAATTCTCTAATTCTAGTACCATCAGTAATACTCGCACTATATTTTGTTAATGGAGCAGCAATTGCAACATCATCAATTTCTTTAAATCCACCTGAGCCTTGTCTTTTTAGACTACTTGAACCAGTTATAAATATTACAGGTGATCTTTCACCCCAAGCTTCCATCATTGATGGCACAGCATTTGCAAAACCTTCTGGGCCTACAATACAAACTGCGGGTTTTCTAGTAATTCTGGTATGTCCGTCAGCTATATGTCCAGCTATTTGTTCATGAGGACAATTAATTACTTCCATTTGGCATTCCATAAATCCTTCTAGTGCAGGATTACAAAAACCTCCAGACAGAGTAAAAACATGTTGAATTCCTTTGTCTTTTAATGCTCTAGCTATTAATGATCCACCTCTGATTTTTTTCTCTGACATAGTATTTAGTATTTCATATTTTGAATGAATTTTTTAGCAATTATTTCTGAAGTTACTTGGCTTATATCAGTTAAACCAACTAAACCAAGTGCAGTACTTAATTCATCTTTAATTATATCTAAAATTTTTCTTAATCCTTTTTCCCCATCAGCACCAATCCCATACATTAATGGCCTTCCAAGCATTACATAATCAGCTCCTAACGCCAAAGCTCTAATGATATCACTTCCACCTCTTATTCCGCTATCAAAAAGTAAAGGGAATTCTTTACCCAGTGCATTTCTGATTAAAGGTAACGCTTCGATTGCTGCAGTAGCACTATCTAATTGTCTTCCTCCATGATTTGATACTTGAATAGCATCAGCTCCTTCAGCTTTAATCTTTAAAGCATCTTCTGGAGACATAACTCCTTTAATTATTAATTTACCTTTCCACGCTCCTCTTACTCTTTTTAAGGTTTCCCAATCTGTTGCTCCTCTACTTTCACTTCTAACAAATTTATTTCCATTTTTTGATGTTTCATAGTTCATAGGCTTTGGAATACCACCTAATAAAGTTGATAATGACCAAAGAGGATGTGTTGCAAAATCAAACATTTGTTTTGGACCAATTTTAAAAGGCACAGTAAATCCATTTTTGTTATCCTTTGCTCTTCTAAATTGAATTGGAACATCTACAGTTAATATAGCTACCTTGTAACCAGTTTGTTGTGCTCTTTGCAAAAGTTCCATTACAAAATTTTCTTGAAAATTGTATAATTGCATCCAAGAACGGCCTTCTGATAACTCATACATATCTTCTAAGGATGTTGATGATGCCATTGATACACACGCAGGTATATTGTTTATAATACTTTCTTTAGCTAACATTTTATCTGCCCCAGTCCAAGTCAAATTACACATACCCATTGGAGAAAAACCAAATGGCTGATCAAACTCTATATCTAAAAATTTTTTTTTGAGATTTCTATTTTCAACATTTCTGAGAACTTTTGGTTCAAGTCTTATTTGATCTAAGGCCGTACTATTAATTTCACAAAGTTTTTCATCACCTGAAGCACCATCTAAAAAATCAAACATCAACCTAGGCATTCTTTTTCTTGCTAAATTCCTTGCATCTTCGATACTATGAATTTTTTTGCTTGCAGTTATATTGTTCATTTATTCTTTATATATTCTTTAAGATTAATTTTTTTATTTTTATCTAAAAAATAAGCGCTTTGATTATTTATAGTAGAATAAACTTCAGTTGGTTTTCCGTCAATAAAAACTACTGCCACACCATCATCAATAGCAATCCCTCTGGGTAATTTGTTATTTTTAATATTTATTTCAAATTCATTAATTCTTTCAATATTAGACGAGTGAGGTGTGCAGCTACCTTCCAATATATTTATACCTTTTAATGGTTTAAAACCTTGACCCATAGAATCTGACAATATCCAATCAAACCAACAAACAGCACCAGCACTAACTCCAGACAATATTATTCCTTTCTCATAAGCAATTTTAAATACTTGTTCAAAATTATTCTTCCTCCAAATTTCTAACATAAATGAAGTATTGCCACCTCCAACATAAACCAAATCTTTGCTGAGTAACCAATCTGAAAAACCATTTACACTTGATGTAAGTTTAAAATGAGATAGTTCAGAATTACTATTATCAAATTTTTTATAAAATTTTTCTACTTTTTCATTATCATCTTTGCTGGCTGTACCTAAAAAACCAATATTGTTTTTTGTTTTTTTTAATTGATTTAAAATAAAATGATCTAAACTTTCATCGGACTCTGGCGTTACCCCAACGCCACCTATTGCGATTATTTTTTTTTCGATTTTGTTCATTAAATTAAATTCAAAAAATTTGAATTAATATATAGTATTTTATAAATAAAATTTCTAATGAATGATTTTATATCAAAAAAAATAGCCCCATTTGGTGTTTTGCGTGTTGGTCTCAATATGAGTAATTTTCTACTCGTTAGTAGTGAAGATGCATCGGGTTTACCAGATGGATTATCTCCAGATGTTGGAAAAAAAATTGCCAAAGAATTAAATTTAAATTGTGAATTAATTAAATTTCCAAACCCAGGTTTACTAGCTGATGCTGTAAATGATGATAAGTGGGATATTGGTAATATAGCTTACGAGAGGGAGAGAGGCAAAACAATAGATTTTAGTGATCCTTATATAAATATTGATGCTAATTTTATATTTAGAAGTGAAAGTAATTTTAAAAGTAATGAAGAAGTAGATACACCAGGTACTAAAATAGCTGTTTTTGAGAGAAGTGCGTATGATTTATGGCTTACAGATAATTTTAAAAATGCTGAATTAGTCAGAGCATCATCAATAGAAGAATCACATAATTTATTTAGAAATAATAAAGTTGATGTGCTAGCTGGGTTAAAATCTAAACTTGTGGATGAAATAAAAACTAACAATGATTTTAAAATGATTACAAATCCATTTACTTACATAAAACAATCTATTGGAATTAAGAAAGGTAATCCTGAAATATTAGAATTTTTAAATGGATTTATTTCAAAACTTATTAAAGATGGCTACATAGAGCAATTATTAAAAAAACATAAAGTTCAGGATAAATTAAGTATTCCTAAAATTGATTAGTTTTTAATTCCTGACCATGGTTCAGCTTTTGTGGGTATCTTTTTATTTATACCTCTTACTATTTCACCTTTTGGATCATACATAGGTAATTTACAAAGTTCAGCTTTATGAATTTTTTCATCAGTACATTCAACATCTACTACTGTTCCAGGTCCAATGTCTGATTTATCTAAT
>CACFMU010000002.1:0-78404 GCA_902567435.1 uncultured Pelagibacteraceae bacterium | reverse complement strand
TGAAAGAAATTGTTGATAGAGACGAAATTACTAAAAGAGAAGTTTGGGAAAGAAATAAAGCAATTGCTCATTTTAAGAAAAAAGGTGAAATTTATAAAGCAGAATTAATAGAGGCTATTCCTGAAAATGAAGAAGTATCAATATATTTTCATGGTGAGTGGCATGATCTTTGTAGAGGACCACATCTTTCTTCTACCGGCAAAATTGGAAAATATTTTAAGCTAACCAAGGTATCCGGTGCTTATTGGAGAGGCGACTCAAACAATGAAATGTTACAAAGAATTTATGGAACCAGTTGGGCTAGCCAAAAAGAATTAGATGATTATTTGAAAAGAATTGAAGAAGCTGAAAAAAGAGATCATAGAAAACTTGGAAAAGAAATGGATTTGTTTCATTTTAGAGAAGAAAGTCCGGGATCAGTATTTTGGCATGAAAAAGGATGGGCTTTATTTCAAAAATTAATAAATTATATGAGAAGTAGACAAGATGATGCTGGTTATAGAGAGGTTAACACACCAGAAATATTAGATAGACAACTATGGGAAAAATCTGGGCATTGGGAAAAATATGGAGAAAATATGTACACTTCAGAAACTCCAGATGAAAAAGTATTCGCGATTAAACCAATGAATTGCCCAGGTCATATTCAAGTATTTAATCAAGGATTAAAAAGCTACAGAGATTTACCAATACGAATAGCTGAATTTGGAAAAGTTCATCGATATGAACCATCTGGAGCATTGCATGGCTTATTGAGAGTAAGAGCATTTACACAAGATGACGCTCATATATTTTGTTCAGAGGATCAAATTACAAATGAGTGCTTAGAGGTAACTAATTTAATTTTAGATATTTATAAAGATCTTGGATTTGAAAATGTAATATTAAAATATGCAGATAGACCCAAAATTAGAGTAGGTGATGACGAGATTTGGGATAAAGCGGAAGCATCATTAATTGAAGCGGTTAAAGCTTCAAAACTTGAGTACAGTATCAATAAGGGTGAAGGTGCGTTTTATGGACCTAAGATAGAATTTGTTTTAAGAGATGCAATTGGTAGAGATTGGCAGTGTGGAACTTTACAAGTCGATTTAAATTTACCAGGTAGATTAGATGCTTCTTATGTGGATAAAGATGGAACTAAAAAAGTTCCTGTCATGTTGCATAGAGCGTTATTTGGTTCTCTAGAAAGGTTTATAGGAATTTTAATTGAGAACTATGCAGGAAAATTTCCTTTTTGGATATCTCCTTTGCAAACCATGGTAATACCTATTTCAGAAGAATTCAATGACTACGCAGTTGAAGTGTTTAAAAAAATAAAAAAAGCAGGGATCAGTTCTGCAGTAGATTTAAAAAATAATAATTTAAATTATAAAATTAGAGATCATTCTTTGTCAAAAATACCAGTTTTGTTGATTTGTGGTAAAAAAGAAGTTGACTCCAATTCAGTAACGATTAGAAGATTAGACTCTAATAAACAAGAAAATATGGACATAGACCAATTCTTAAAAACATTCTCTGCTTTAAATAAAGCATCTTCAAACTAAGTGGCAGATTTTAAACAAAATTATTTTCAACGAAGAACTAAAGATCGTGGACCAAGATCAAACAATAGGATTTCATCTCCTGAAGTTCAAGTTATAGCAAGTGATGGTGAAAATCTTGGTGTAATGAATACGAATGACGCTATCTCTATGGCGAAAAATCAAGGATTAGATTTAATCGAAATAGCAGCCAACGCTAATCCTCCAGTTTGTAAAATTATGGATATGGGTAAATATAAATATGATGCTCAAAAAAAAGCAAATCTAGCAAAGAAGAAACAAAAAATTGTTTTATTAAAAGAAATTAAAATGAGACCTGTAACTGAAACTCATGATTATGAATTTAAAGTAAAAAATGCAAAAAAATTTATAGCAAAAGGGGATAAAGTAAAATTTACAATCAGATTTAAAGGACGAGAGCTTCAACACTCACACCTAGGAAATGAATTAATGGGTAAGATAAAAGAGGACATGAAGGATATTGGCAAGGTAGAATTGCACCCTAAGTTTGATGGTAAGCAAATGATCATGGTTATTCAGCCTTTATAGGCCTTAATATAGGTTGTAAATTTATATCAATCTTTGTATAAGACCGCAGAATTATGCCAAAATTAAAAACAAAAAGCTCAGCAAAAAAAAGATTTAAGATATCTGCAAAAGGTAAAGTCATGACTGCCCAAGCTGGTAAAAGACATGGCATGATTAAAAGAACGAATTCTCAAATCAGAAAATTAAGAGGTACAACAACGATGTCAAAACAAGACGGAAAAATTGTTAAATCGTATATGCCTTACAGTTTAAGAGGTTAAAATGGCAAGAGTTAAAAGAGGCGTCACAAGTAAAGCTAAACATAAAAAAGTTTTAAAGGCAGTAAAAGGCCAGTGGGGCAGAAGAAAGAATACCATTAGGGTTGCAAAACAAGCCATGGAAAAGGCTATGCAATATGCTTATCGAGATAGAAGAAATAAAAAAAGAGATTTTAAAGCATTATGGATCCAAAGAATAAATGCTGGAGTAAGAGCTGAGGGATTAACTTATTCAAAGTTTATTAATGGACTTAGTAAATGTGGGGTAACTATCGATAGAAAAATATTAGCAGAAATAGCATACGATAGCCCAGAAGCCTTTAAAACTATTGTTCAAAAAGCACAATCTGCTTTAAATTAATCTTCACTATTGTTTTTCGTCGGTGAAGAAATAATCTATTAAAATGTCAGATATTAAAAAAATCAAAGATGAATATCTTTTAAAGTTAAGTAAAGATTTAGATGTAAACCAAATTAATCAAATTAAAACAGATTTATTTGGTAAAAATGGATTGGTAAGTTCTCAATTTAAACAACTTGGCAAAATTGCAGAGGATGAAAGAAAAAAATTTGCATCAGAACTAAATTATGCAAAAGATGAATTACAAAATTTAATTATTTCGAAAATAGAAGAAATTGAAATTAAAGAAATTAATCAAAAACTTGAAAAAGAAAAAGTAGACATAACATTACCTGAAAGACCATTTGTAGAAGGTAAAATACATCCAGTATCACAAGTAATTGATGAAATCTCTTCTATATTCTCTGAAATTGGTTTTAGTGTTGAGGAAGGTCCTGATGTTGAAAATGAATATAATAATTTTACAGCTCTTAATACGCCTGACAATCATCCAGCTAGAGATATGCATGATACTTTTTATCTTGATGAAAAAAAAGAATTACTTTTAAGAACGCATACTTCTCCCGTTCAAATTAGAACTATGTTAAATGATAATCCACCTTTTAAGATTATTGCACCTGGAAGGACTTATAGATCTGATAGTGATCAAACTCATGCACCTATGTTTCATCAAGTAGAAGGCTTGCATATTGATAAAGATATTAATATGGGTCATTTAAAAGGTTGTTTAAATTATTTTATTAAAGAATTTTTTGAGGTTGATAAAATAATGATGAGGTTTAGACCAAGTCATTTTCCCTTCACAGAACCTTCGGCTGAAGTAGATATAGGTTATGAGATTAAAGATGGAAAAATAATAATTGGCGAAGGAGACAAATGGCTTGAAATTTTAGGTTGTGGAATGGTTCATCCGAATGTTCTTAAAAATGTTAATGTGAAACCAAGTGAATTTCAAGGATATGCTTTTGGAATTGGAATAGATAGATTGGCAATGCTTAAGTATGGAATCAATGACTTAAGAGCATTCTTTGATTGTGATTACAGATGGTTAAATCAATTTGGATTTGATCCAATTGATGTACCTTCAAGTTATAGAGGTTTAAGTAGATGAAAATTACATCTGACTGGTTAAAAGAACATCTAGATACAAAATTAGATGAAAATCAGATTATAGAAAAACTTACAGATGTTGGTTTAGAAGTTGAAAGTGTTGAAAAACAAGGCGGAGAATTAGATGAGTTCATTGTTGCAAAAATTTTAAAAGTAGAAAAGCATCCAAATGCTGACAAGCTTAGAGTTTGTGATGTAGATATAGGAAAAGAAAATCCTGTCAAAGTTGTTTGTGGTGCTCCAAATGCAAAAGAAGGTTTGTTTACAATCTATGCCCCACCAGGTTCAGTTATTCCTAAAAATCAAATGAAATTGGTTGTCAGCAAAATTAGAGGAGTCAGTTCTTATGGGATGTTATGTTCAGAGTCTGAATTAAAATTATCAGATGAAAGTGACGGCATTACTGAGCTTTCTTCAAATGATTTTGAAGATAAGATTGGAGATAATTATTTTCCAAAAAAAAATTCAAACATAATTGATATATCTATTACACCAAATAGAGCAGATTGTTTAGGTGTTAGAGGAATTGCCAGAGATCTGGCTGCAGCAGGCTCAGGTAAATTAAAAGACCCTAAAGAAAATAAATTAAAAAAAGATGGAAAACAAACGGTTAGTGTAAAAATTGAAAATGAAGATAATCAAGCGTGCACAATATTTGGAAGCTGTTTAATTACAGGGGTAAAAAATGTTGAAAGTCCAGATTGGTTAAAAGAAAAAATAATTTCTATAGGCCAAAAACCAATTTCAGCTATTGTTGATATTACTAACTATGTAATGTTTGATTTAAATAGACCTCTTCATGCTTATGATGTTGATAAAATTGACAAAGGAATAATAGTTAGAAATTCAAAAAAAAATGAAACTTTTACAGCTTTAGATAATATAGAATATAAACTTAATGAAGGAATGTGTGTAATTTCAGATGCCTCAGGTGTATTAGGTTTAGGCGGAATAATTGGAGGTACTAGATCGGGGACTGAACTTGATACAAAAAATGTATTAATAGAGTCAGCTTATTTTTTACCTAGATCAATTAGAAAATCTTCAAAAATTTTAAATATAGACACTGATGCAAAATTTAGATTTGAAAGAGGTATTGATCCATTGTCAATCGAACAAGGGCTGAAAAAAGCATCTAATTTAATTCAAGAAATTTGTGGTGGCAAAGTAAGTGGATTTGATATCCAAAAAATTAAAAAATATGAAAATAAATCTTTAGAATTTAATCCTGCTATGTTTGAAAAGATTACGGGAATAAAAATTGAAAAAGATGAAATGACGAAGATTTTGGATGATTTAGGATTTATTATTGATGAAAATAAAAAAAACTTACAATTAAAGATTCCAACTTGGAGACCAGATATTTCTCAAGAAGTTGATATAGTGGAAGAATTAATAAGAATTAAAGGATATGAAAAAATTGAATTAATAGAACCTCAAAAAATTCGACAAAAACAGACCCTAAACAAAAAACAAAAATTATTTCATTTTTTGCAAAGAGCTGTTGCTTCAAAAGGTTATTTAGAGGCAATTACCTGGTCTTTTACTGATAGTAGAATTAATCAATTATTTCTTGAAAAAAACAAAGAAATTAAAATTGTTAACCCAATAAGCTCAGATTTAGATGTTTTAAGAAGTTCAATTTTTTCTAACTTAATAATTCATTTAAATAAAAACTTAGATAGAGGATTTAAAGATCTATCAATATTTGAAATTGGCCCCACATTCTTTGGAAAAAAACCAGGTGAGCAACAAACAGTTGTAGGTGGATTAAAATCTGGAAAGTTTTTTAGACAGAGTTGGTTAGAAAAAGAGAGAATAGTTGATGTATTTGATGTCAAAAGTGATGTGATTAAAAGCTTGGTAGAAGCAGGATATGATAAGAAAAATTTATATTTTGATACAAAAACACCAAGTTATTATCATCCAGGAAAATCTGGACGAGTTTTTTTAAACAAGGGTAAAGAAAAAGTTGTTGCTTATTTTGGTGAAATTCATCCGAATATTTTTAAAAAATTAGATATAAAAACAGAAGCCTTGGTAGGATTTGAAATTTTTTTAGATAATATCAAACAACCAAAAAAATCTCTTAAAGATCAAAAGACTAAATATAAATTTTCTGACTTTCAAAAATCAGAAAGAGATTTTGCTTTTATTTTAGACAAAGATTTTCAAGTACAAGAGTTAATTGAAATAATATCAAATGTTGACAAAGATTTAATTAAGTCGGTTAAAGTTTTTGATGTGTATGAGGGTAAAAATATAACAGAGAATAAAAAATCTATTGCACTTAACGTAACAATACAATCATCTGAAAAAACACTAAATGAAGATGATTTGAACAAAATAAACCAAACAATTATCACTGCCGTAGAGTCTAAATTAGACGCTAAGATAAGATCATAGTAATGGCGAACATTGACAATATAAGAAATTTTGCAATAATTGCGCATATTGATCATGGCAAATCTACAATAGCAGATAGAATAATTCATAGTTGTGGGGGGCTTACTGAAAGAGAAATGAAAGCTCAAGTATTAGACTCAATGGATATTGAACGTGAGAGAGGGATTACCATTAAAGCACAAACTGTAAAACTTAATTACAAAGCAAAAGATGGTAAAAATTATATTTTGAATATTATTGATACACCTGGCCATGTTGATTTTAGTTATGAAGTAAGCAGATCTCTATATGCGTGCGAGGGTTCAATTTTAATTGTGGATAGTACACAAGGTGTAGAGGCTCAAACACTTGCAAATGTTTATCAGGCATTAGACATAAATCATGAGATTGTACCAGTACTAAATAAAGTTGATTTACCTGCATCAGATTTAGAAAAAACAAAAACGCAGATTGAAGAAGTAATAGGCATAGATACGGAAGGAGCCGTTCCTTGTTCTGGAAAAACAGGAGAAGGTATTAATGATATTTTAGAACAAATCATAACAGTTTTACCTGGGCCTAAAGGTGAAGGCTCTGGAGACTTAAAATGTTTACTAGTCGATAGCTGGTATGACACTTATTTAGGAGTTGTTATCTTAGTAAGAGTAATTGATGGAAAAATTTCAAAAAATATGAAAATTAAAATGATGTCTACAAATCAAGAATATATTGTTGAAAAAGTTGGAGTATTTACACCTAAAGCTACAGATATTAATAAATTAAATGCTGGCGAAATAGGATTTATTACAACAGGAATAAAAGTTTTATCTGAAACAAAAGTTGGTGATACTATTTGTGATGCAGCAAAACCTTTGCAGGAGGCTTTACCTGGTTTTAAACCAAGTAAGCCAGTAGTTTTTTGTGGATTATTTCCTGTTGATAGCTCTGAGTATCAAAAATTAAAAGATGGATTAGCAAAATTACAGTTAAATGACGCAAGTTTTTCATTTGAACCTGAGACGTCCTCTGCACTAGGTTTAGGATTTAGATGTGGATTTTTAGGATTACTCCATTTGGAAATAGTAACAGAAAGATTAGAAAGAGAATTTGATGTCAATTTATTAACAACCACACCTGGTGTTGTTTATAAAGTTTACATGAATAATGATAACGTTATTAATTTACACAATCCATCAAGTTTGCCAGATCCAACATTGATCAAAACAATTGAAGAGCCATGGATAAAAGCAACAATAATTACACCTGATCAATACTTGGGATCAATAATTAAAATGTGTCAAGATAAAAGAGGTGTACAAACTAATTTAAGTTATTCAGGAAATAGGGCAGTAGTTAATTATGAATTACCTTTAAATGAAGTTGTATTTGATTTTAATGATCGTTTAAAATCTATGACAAGTGGTTATGCTAGTTTTGATTATGAAATTATTGAACATAGAGAGGGAGAATTGGTAAAACTTGGAATTTTAGTTAACGCAGAGCCAGTAGATGCATTAGCGATGATGATACATAAAGATTTTGCTCAAAGAACTGGTAGAGAAGTCTGTGAAAAGTTAAAGGATTTAATACCAAGACATAATTTTATGATACCTGTACAAGCAGCAATAGGTGGAAAAATCATAGCTAGAGAAACTATAAAAGGTTTTAAAAAAGATGTTTTAACTAAGATACATGGTGGTGGAGCAACTGATAGAAAAAGAAAACTTTTAGAAAAACAGAAAAAAGGTAAAGCAAGGTCTAAGCAATTTGGAAGAGTAGAGATACCCCAAGAAGCATTTATTGGAGTTCTAAAGATAAATAAAGATAATTAGTAATTTATGTTTTTAAAAATGTCAAAATTAAAAATCTTAATTACTGGTTCAAGCGGATATATAGGAAATTGTTAAAATATTTATTAAAAAAAAAGTTTCAAGAGTATAATTAAGCAATGTAATCAGAATATTTTTTTTGGTTCTTAATCACTTCATTTGGAAAACTATCATCTAAAATTACTTTTTTAAGTTTTACATTTTTTCTACCATAAGGATCCTCAAGATTTAAAATTTTTTTATTTATAAGATTTTTATTTTGAAGACTTACTTCATTATAATCAGTATTTTTTAAAAGATGTTCTATTTCGTGAGAAAATCTTGAAATTTTCTTACTAATTTCATTAGTGTTCATTAAATACGCAAAATGCCAGCCCCCATCTTTTTCAATATATCTTTTTATTTTTTGATCAAATCTCCACCACGGTATTTCTTTAACTCTAAATTGTCTTACTTTCTGCGCTGAATTAAAAAATTTAAATTTACAGCTTTTTGTACCAGGCCATTTATTTGACCATTTTAGTCCCTCTGAATAATGAATATTAAATTTATAGTAATACATATCTTGTAAAAAGACTGTACTATCAAATTTCAAAAAATTTTTATTTTTCAAGTTTGGTATTTCATCTACATCAGAAATTAAAATTATATCATTATCCTCTAGATCATTTAATCCTAACTCAATTTTATTTCTTTGAAAATATTCATAGTCCCAATTATTACCGTTATGAACTGGATAATCCTGAATAAAATAATAATCAATCTTAGATTCAAATGATTTAAATTTATCTATATTGAATAACTTAGGTTTTTTATCACCATTAAAATATCGATTTCCTTCTATTATTACAAACTTATCTACAGACTCATTTAATGTTTTTAACCTAATATCTAGTAGTAAATCTTCGCCACAATATGTAAAACAATCATAAATTTTCATTTAATTTAGTTATAATAAATTAAAATTTAATTTTGTTAAAGGAGAGATGGCCGAGTGGTTGAAGGCGCACGCTTGGAAAGCGTGTAAAGGATCAATTCTTTCATGGGTTCGAATCCCATTCTCTCCGCCATTAAATAAGCCCTATTTATCAATATTAATTTGAGTATTTTAATATTTATTGGCTAAGATAAATCAGCAATTTTTTTTAAAAAATGTTATGATTTTTTTTTCCAAAATTTAAAAAATGACAAATAAAAATACATATCAGGCAGATTCCATCAAAGTTTTAAAGGGTCTTGAAGCAGTCAGAAAAAGACCGGGCATGTATATTGGAGATACAGATGATGGAACAGGCTTGCATCATATGGTCTATGAAGTTGTTGATAACTCAATTGATGAAGCATTAGCAGGACATTGTAAAAATATTTATGTAAAAATTAATTCTGATGGAACAATTACAGTAAATGATGATGGTAGAGGTATTCCAGTTGATATCCATAAGGGAGAAAAAAAATCAGCTGCAGAAGTAATTATGACCCAACTTCATGCTGGTGGTAAGTTTGATCATGACTCGTACAAAGTTTCAGGTGGGTTGCATGGAGTTGGTGTTTCAGTTGTTAATGCACTGTCAGAAAAATTACAGTTAGAAATATTTAGAGATGGAAAAAAACACTATATAGAATTCAAAAACGGGGAAGCTAAAGCTCCATTGAAGGTGTTAGGAAAGTCAAAAAATACTGGAACTCAAATAACTTTTTTACCCTCTAAACAAATTTTTTCTTCTACTAAATTTAGTGCAAATATTTTAATAAAAAGAATGCGTGAATTAGCCTTTTTAAATAAAGGAGTTAAAATTATCTTTACAGATGCAAGTTTAAAAAAAGAAAAAGTTTTAGAATTTAAGTTTGATGGTGGTGTACTTGAATTTGTAAATTTTTTAGATGAAAAAAGGGAAAAATTACAAAATAAAAATGGTAACGATCTATTTAAGAAACCAATTTATATAGAGGGAAAAAAAGATAATATTGAGTTAGAATGTTCACTAAAGTGGAATGCAAGTTATACAGAAGATATATTTCCTTATACAAATAATATATTTCAGAAAGATGGTGGGACACATTTACTAGGCTTTAGAAGTGCGCTGACAAGAGTTGTTAATAAATATGCTAATGAGCATAACCTTTTAAAAAAAAATAAATTAGCAATATCTGGAGATGATATAAAAGAGGGTCTTACCTGTGTATTATCCACTAAAATACCAGATCCAAAATTTTCATCTCAAACAAAAGATAAACTAGTTTCGTCAGAAGTAAGAATGATTGTAGAAACAGTCATAAATGAAAAATTATCCATATGGTTTGATCAAAATCCATCGGTTGCAAAAATTATTTTAGCCAAAGTTATCCAAGCTGCAATGGCACAGAATTGTTTATTGTTGAGGGAGATTCAGCGGGTGGGTCAGCAAAACAAGGAAGAAATAGAGCTAATCAAGCAGTTTTACCTCTTAGAGGTAAAATTTTGAACACTTATGTTGAAGATCTAGGTATAAAAAAGAATGGAAATGGAGACGCATATGAACAACAAAGAACAAAAGCTTTATCAAAAATGATCTCCTCAAATGAAATAGTAACTTTAATCAATGCGCTTGGTTTAGATCCAAAAACCCAAGAGATAGACTTAAAAGATCTAAGATATGGAAAAATTATTATTATGACTGATGCCGATGTTGATGGATCTCATATTAGAGCTTTACTATTAACTTTCTTTAATAATAAACCTTTTAATAAATTAATAGAAAATGGACATGTTTATTTGGCACAACCACCACTATTTAAAATAAACAAAGGTACTAAAGGAATATATATTAAAGACGAATTGGAATTAGAAAATTATATAGTGAAAAATAGTAAAGAACTGAAAAAGATTAAAAAGGGGTCAAAGGAATATATTAAAGAATTAGAACTAGAAAAATCAAAAATGAGTATTCAAAGATTTAAAGGATTAGGTGAAATGAATCCAGAGGAATTATGGAGCACAACTCTTGATCCTGAAACTCGAAATTTACTTCAAGTTCAATATTCTAAAGATTTAAAAAAAGATCAAAGTTTAATCCATACCTTAATGGGTAATGACGTAGCTTTAAGAAAAGATTTTATAATCTCTAACGCAATAAATGTACAAAATCTTGATATCTAACAATGAAGTTTTTTGAAACTTCAAAATATCATTCTTTTAAAAAATCTACATATATAAGTTTAAGGTGGATAGGAATAGCAGGTCAGTTTATTGCTGTTAACTTTGTATTTTTTATTTTAAATTTTGATTTTAATGCACAAGTTTCAAACATAACAATATTTTTTGGAATCCTAAGTAATTTATATTTAATCTTTATTTATAAAAAAACACAATTATCTGATAGATCAGCATTTATATTTTTAGTTATTGATATTTTCCAATTAGGTATTTTGATTTATTTGACGGGAGGAGTTACTAATCCTTTTGTTATATTTTTATTAATTCCAAGTGTTTTTTCATCATCAAACTTAAGCTTTGTAACTAATTCTTTACTTGTATTTTTAACCACTATAGTAATTATTTTTCTCACATTTTACTCAGAAAATTTACCAGGTCCAATCAGTGACCATTTTCATGTAAGTCCATATTATTATTATGCTATCCCAGTATCATTAATAATTGCCCTATTTTTCTTGAATTTCTTTGCGATGACATTTGGAACTCAATCTCGTTTAAGAAAAGAGGCGCTAGCAAAAATGGAAGAAGTAATGGCAACAGAGCATGAGCTATTATCCTTAGGAGGTCAAGCTGCTGCTGCAGCTCACTCCTTAGGAACTCCTCTTTCTACAATTAAGATAATCACTCAAGACTTGATAAAGCAATTTAAAGGACAAAAAGATATCGAAAAAGATATTGAATTATTATCTAGTCAAGTTGAGAGATGTAATGCAATTTTAAAACGTTTAACCCTTAATCCCGTTGAAGAGGATGATTTTATCGATAAGGATCTTACCATGAGAGAATATTTATCAGAAATTATCTCTTCATTTAAAGAAATTAGTAAAAGACAATTTATTTTTAATTATGATCAAGACTCAAATGTTAGAAAGATAACTAAATCAATTGAAATAGTTTATGGCCTAAGAAATTTTATTGGAAATGCTAATAAGTTTTCTAGAAGCTCAATTTATATAAATCTGAAAAGTGACAGTGAAACAACAGAAATTACAATTGAAGATGATGGAAACGGATATCCAAAAGATATTTTACCAAAAATAGGTGAACCATATCTAAGCACAAATAACTCTCAAGAAAAATCCAAAACAGGCTTGGGACTTGGTTTATTCATAGGAAAAAATCTCTTAGAGAAAAATTTCGCCTCAGTTATTTGTAGAAATTCGAAAACTAGAAGTGGAGCTGAAGTAATCATTAAGTGGGGTAACAGAGATTTATTTGATATTTAGTGAAATTTTTTTTTAGTGTCAAATAGAGAACTTAATTGAGATATCATTACATCACCTAATTCATTAACATCAGTGATTTTAATCGCCCTGTTATAATATCTTGAAACGTCATGACCGATTCCGATTGCCAAAACTTCTATCTCTGTTTTATTTTCGATAAATTTTACCATTTTTTTTAAATGCTTTTCCAAAAAGTCACCTGAGTTTACAGAAAGAGTAGAGTCATCAACTGGTGCCCCATCAGATATAACCATTAATATTTTTCTTTCTTCCTTCCTTTTTTTTAACCTGTTATATGCCCAAGAAATGGCTTCTCCATCAATATTTTCTTTAAGTAACCCTTCTTTAAGCATCAGCCCTAGATTATTTTTAGCTTGTCGCCAGTGAGTATCAGCACCTTTATAAATTATATGTCTTAAATCATTTAACCTACCAGGCGTTTTAGGTTTTGAATTTTTATTCCAATATTCTCTACTTTGTCCACCTTTCCAGTTTTTAGTAGTAAAACCTAAAATTTCTACTTTAACCGAACATCTTTCTAAGGTTCTAGAAAGTATGTCTGCACATATTGCAGCTATCGTAATTGGTCTTCCTCTCATTGAACCAGAATTATCAATAAGTAAAGTCACAATTGTATCTTTGAAATCTAAATCTTTTTCTTTTTTAAAAGAAAGAGAATTATATGGATCCATTATAATTCTTGGTAATTTTGAACTATCAAGTAAGCCTTCCTCTAAATCAAATTCCCATGCCCTATTTTGTTTAGCCAATAGTTGTCTTTGAAGTTTATTTGCAAGTTTTGTAATTACATCTTGAAAACCAATTAATTGCTGGTCTAAAGTTCTACGAAGTTTAACTGCTTCATCTGCATTTTCTAAATTTTCAGCTTTTACTACCTCATCGAATTGTGTTGTAAATATTTTGTAATCTAAGTTTAAATTTTCAATATTCTTTTGAACTATTTGCTCTGAACTTTGTTCATCAGTCTCAACGTCTGAAAGTTGTTCATCAAGATTAAATTCATCAACATTATAGTCTGCATCCAAAGAAGCTTGTGTTTCATTTTCATTATTTTCATCCCTATTGTCTTCGGTATCTTTATCTTGATCATCGTTTGAAGGATTATCTTGACCTTGATCTTGATTTTCTTCTCTTTTTTCATCATTTTCATCATTTTGAAAAATATCCATTTCATTCAAGATTTGAGAAAATCTTGAACTATAATTATTTTGATCTTCAAGATTATCTTGCAAAAATTTTTTATGTTTACCTACTGATTGGTCAAAATCGTGTTCCCAAAAATTTAGTATCTTTGTTGTTAAAGGACTTAACTTAATTTTGTGAAAATTTTTAAGCATATATAGCTCAAATGCTTCTGTGACAGGCACATCTTCTTTTGTTTTTAACTGATCTTTTCTTTTGCTATTTATTATGTGTGAGTAATTTTCTTGAAAATTTTTTTCAATTCCTTTGAGCATTTTTCCACCTAAAGCTTCATACCTTATTTTTTCAGCTATATTGTATAGTGATTTA
Organism: uncultured Pelagibacteraceae bacterium; assembly: GCA_902567435.1. Classification (GTDB taxonomy): domain Bacteria; phylum Pseudomonadota; class Alphaproteobacteria; order Pelagibacterales; family Pelagibacteraceae; genus Pelagibacter. The sequence continues at coordinate 64,417 of CACFMU010000002.1, read as the reverse complement.
GATGAATTATTTAATGGAAGATTCTTTCTGTAAATTTGATCGTTAGAAAATTTTTTTTTTAAAGCAGCAGAGTCTGTTTCAGCTCTTAATTTTATAAAATCGCTTGGATTTGTTAAATCATTAATTTCAACTGAATTTAAATCTTTATTTTTTTTTTCTTCAGAAGTTTTATTTATTGTATCAAAATCATTTGAAATTACTTTAGCAGTTGAGGTTAATGCTAATCTAAATTTTTCTTTTAGTCTGGTAATTTTATCACTCATTTAAATCTGAATATTAATCAATGACTCTGGCAATTCTTCCCCAAAACATCTTTGATAATACTCTGAGATAGTATTTTTCTCAATTTCATCACATTTATTTAAAAAAGTTACTCTAAAAGCGTAACCAGTGTCTTTAAAAATCTCAAAATTTTCTGCCCAATGCATAACTGTTCTTGGGCTCATCACAGTTGAAATATCTCCTGCAATAAAACCTTTTCTAGTTAAAGATGCTACCTTTATCATATTGGCAACTTTTTCTTTACCTTTTGCGTTATTAAGATTTTTATTTTTGGCTAAAACAATATCTAGTTCTCTGTCAAGACTAAGATAATTAAGTGTGGTAACAATATTCCATCTATCCATTTGCCCTTGATTGATCTGTTGTGTTCCATGATAAAGACCTGTGGTGTCACCTAAACCAACAGTATTTGATGTGGCAAATAATCTAAAAAATTTATTTTGTTTAATAACTTTGTTTTTATCAAGTAGTGTAAAATTTCCCTCAGCCTCTAAAACTCTTTGAATAACAAACATTACGTCTGGTCTACCTGCATCATACTCATCAAAAACTAATGCAACTGGATTTTGAATAGACCATGGTAAAATACCTTCATTAAATTGAGTAACTTGTTTACCGTCTTTTAATACGATGGCATCTTTTCCTATCAAATCTATTCTACTTACATGGCTATCTAAATTTACCCTGATACAAGGCCAGTTTAATCGTGCTGCAATTTGTTCTATATGTGTAGATTTTCCCGTTCCATGATACCCTTGCACCAAAACTCTTTTGTTAAAAGCAAAACCAGAAATTATCGCTAGCGTAGTGTCTCTATCAAATTTATAAGTCTTATCAATTTCAGGGACATATTCATTTTTTTTTGAAAATGCATCTACTTCCATTTCAGAATCGATTCCAAAAGTTTGCTTTAATGAAACTTTTATGTCCGGCTGCATGTCAAGATTTGGTGTCAATTTTTTCTCTATAAGTATTTTTAAGTTGTGTATAAGCTAAAGTGATTAGTTTTAGTTTTTCTTCATATTTTTTATTTCCGGCATTTATATCTGGGTGAAATTTTTTGACAAGTAATTTGAACTTATCTTGAATTTTTTTCCATTTTAAACCTACTGAAACACCTAATATTCCAAAGGCTTTAATGTCTTTATGATTAAATTTAAATTGACGCATATGATCATATTCTCCATTAATCTTATCTTTATCTAATTCATCTCTTAAAGTGTTATTCCAAAGAACTTTAAAAAAATTGTCTGAAGAACTGAAGCTTTGTGTGGGTTTATGCCAAATCATATCTGATTTTAAGAAATTTAAAACCTGGTCATCATTCATACCTGAAAAATAATTCCAATTTTTATTAAATTCTTTTACATGTTCAAGACAAAGCATTCTATATTTTTTGCTATTATCTTTTTCCACTGGCGCTTTATATTCACCAATTTTATTACAATTATTCCAGTCACAAATATTTTTCATGATATATAATAATATTTATGGATATAAATGAGTTAATTGCAATTGTAAAAAAAAAGCTTCAAGAGAAAATTAGTATTGAAAGTATTAAAATTGAAGACAAGTCTTTCCTTCATAAAAATCATGCTGGAAACCAGGAAGGTAAATTCCATTTAAAAATTCATCTTAAGTCAATTGAACTAAAAAAAATGAGCAGAATAGAGAGTAATAAAAAAATTTATAAGATTTTAAGTGAAGAACTAAAGATGTTTATTCATTCAATACAAATATCAATTAGTTAATTCACTTTTTAAAAAATTTGCTACCATTTTTTTGGTGTATTCTTTATTGATTAGTGGAGAGCCAATTTTTTTTAATAAAACTAAACTAATTTTATCTGAATTATTTTTCTTGTCCTTAACCATAAATGATAAAATTTTACCTAAATCTTTTAAATTAAAAAACTTAGTTATTTTTGATGGTAAATTTGAATTACTAATATGATTAATTATTAAATTATGCTCTTCATTTTTTAGCAAATTATTTTTTAAACTAAAATTTAAAGCAGTTTTCATTCCAAGTATTACTGCTTCACCGTGGTTTAGTCTTTTTGAATAGCCTAAAGATGCTTCATATGCATGCGCAAATGTGTGGCCAAAATTTAGAGTTTTTCTAAGTCCTTTTTCTTTTTCATCTTTTTCAACAACATTTTTTTTAATTTTACAGCTTTCGAAAATTGTTTTTTCTATAAACGGAGAAGTAAGACTTAAAACTTTTTCACTATTTTTATTTAAATAATTAAAAATTTTTTTATCAGCAATTAACGAATGTTTTAAAATTTCGCCATAGCCACAAATAATTTCTCTCTTTGGAAGTGTTTTTAAAAATTGAATATCAGAAACAACCAAATGAGGCTGATAGAAACTTCCAATTAAATTTTTTCCATATTTGGTGTTAACTCCAGTTTTTCCTCCAATTGAAGAGTCTACTTGCGATAAAAGGGTTGTTGGAACATTTATAAATTTTAGCCCTCTTTTGAACAAACTAGCAGCAAAACCACTAATATCTCCAGTAATTCCACCGCCAATTGAGATTAGGCAATCTTCTCTAGAAAAGTTTTTTTTTAAAAGAATATCTAAAATTTTATTAACACTATTTTGATTCTTATTTTTTTCATTTGCATTAAAAATATAAAGGTACAGTTTTTTTTTGCTTAAAGATTTTTTTATTCTAGAAATAATTTTTTTTGATAAATTTTTATCTATAATAAGAAGACATTTTTTAAAATTAACTGAATTATTTTTTGCAATATTTGCTAAATTTGAAACTAAATTAGAACCAATGATAATGGGATATCTTTGGCTTTTAGTATCTATCTTTAATTTAATGGGCCTCATAAATGTTTAAAATTTTTTCAACAATTTCTTTCTTAGTTAAGCTATCACATTCAATTTTATATAAAGCTTTTTCGTAAATGTTAGACCGTTTTTTAATTAAATCAATTATTTCATTTTCAGAAGCATTTGACACCAAAGGTCTTTTTTTACTATTTTTTATTCTATTCACCAATATTTTATCACTCCAATTTAACCAAAAAGATAAATGATTTTTTATTACCTCTTTTCTAATATTTCTATTTGTAAATGCACCGCCCCCAAGAGATATAACTACAGGATTTAATTTTAGTTTTTTTAATGTAATTTTTTCTTCAAATTTTCTGAAATAATTCTCACCTTTTGCTTCAAATATTTTTTTAATCGACAATCCTAGTTCAGTCTCAATTTCATTATCAATATCTATAAAGTTTAATTGTAGTTTTTTTGCAACCAAAGAACCAATAGAACTCTTTCCTGATCCCATCATTCCTAAAAAAATTAGATTTTCTTTTGATTTCATAAGTTTCTTTATTGAAAAAACACAAATATGTCTTAATTTGAAATTATCTAAAGTTATATGGAATTTAGTAAAAATACAAGTTCAGGCAAAATTAATATAATAGGATTAGTAATTAAATCTATTTTTGGATTAGTAGCAATTTTAGGTTTAGTTTTTTTTCTAAATACAATTGATTTTCCATCGCCAAAAAAAGAAATAAAGAAAATTATCCCTAATGAGAATTTTAAAGTGGTTAAATAAAAAATATTTATCAATAATAATCATCTATTCACTCTCTTCATTCTGTGCATTGGCAGAAGATCAGCCTATAGATATTTGGAATATAGAAAAAAAAACAAATGAGACAACATCAGCAACAATTTCAACAATTGAAAATATAGAAGTTAAAAAAGATAGTAATATTTATAATTTACAAACTGATAATAAAAAAGAAACCGTAAAACTAGATAACGAACTCACTTCGAAAGAAATTAAGATTGTTGGATTATATGATCCTGCAGATTATGGATTAAGTATTGATATGTGGTCAAATTCAGATGGCGCAACTCTAAAAAAACTTTTTAAAAATATAGATAATTATGATCTTTCAAGTGATGCATCAGAAATTCTTAATATTGCATTACTAACAAATACTTACTATCCAAATAAAAGTATCACAGAAGACGAATTTTTAAATTTTAAATCTAATTGGTTAATCAAAGATTCGAATCTTGAATTGATTGAGGAATTTTTAATTAAAAATCAAGCTACAAATCTTCATCCAGAATTGATGAGATATATGGTTGATAACTATCTATCCAAATCTGATGTAAAAAAATCGTGTGAAATTTTTTCCAAAATAAAAGAACCTCTTGAAAATGAATACTTATCAAAATTTAATTTATATTGTTTAATAAATTATGGAAAAAATGAAGAAGCTCAACTTATTTTAGATTTAAAAAAAGAATTAGGTTTTAACGATGAGTATTTTGAGAATAAAATTAATTATTTATTTGGATATTTAGAAGAAGCAAATAAAGATATATCTGAAAATTCTATTCTTGATTTTCATTTAGCTCATAGAACAAATCCAGAATTTAAATTTGAACCAAAAAAAGATACTCCAAAATTAATCTGGAAATATTTATCAGCTTCAAATTTATTATTTAATATCAAAGACATTGAAATTACTGATATTGAAAAAATTTCCACAATAGAGAAAGCTGTCCATGATAAAAATTATTCTGAGGAAGAATTGTTTGAATTTTACAAAAAATTTCAGTTTACAATAAATCAATTACTAAATACCAAACAGTCTTATAAATCTCTTCCATCAATTGAGGCGAAAGCTTTAGTTTATCAAAGAGTACTTTTGACTGAGGAACCAAAGTTAAAGTTGGAATTAATGAAAATTTTAAAAGACATTTTTATATCAGAAGGTTTGGATAATACTTTTGATTTAGAATTGAAGAGATTTTTAAAATCAATAGACCCAGAAGATGTTCCATCGAATTTTACAACTTTTTATAGTGAAAATATAGAAGGCAGTACTTCAAGTAAAAAAAGAATTAAATATAATAATAAAGTTTTACACCAATCAAAGTTAGTAAATTATTTTAATGGTAATTATGCTAAATCTAAAATTGAAGAGGATTTGAACAAATACCTAAAAAAAATAAAAAAAAATAAAAAATATGTTTTATCAAAAAAAGATATAATTTTTATTGAGGCGTTAAAATCTGATGGCATTGAGATTTCAAAAAAATATAATGATCTGTATAAAATTAGTGCAACTGAAATGCCAGCAGATATACAATTAATGATAGATAATAGAGAGGTTGGGGCAGCATTATTAAGGGTTATTGAAGTTATTGGTTCTGAAAGAATTGAAGATATTGATGACGATACGGTATATTTCATAATTAATACGCTTAACCAATTAAATGTAGATTTAATAAGAAATAAACTTCTACTTAAAGTTCTTCCTTTAAAAGTTTAAAATTTATAATAAAATAATACCTCTATGACTATTAGAACTATCATAACCGAGCCAAATCCATTGTTAAGACAAGTATCTAAACCTGTTGATCAAGTTGGCAAAGAAGAACAAACATTAATGGATGATATGTTGGAGACAATGTATGACGCACCAGGTATAGGGCTTGCAGCAATTCAAGTTGGTGTTCCAAAAAGGATAATAGTGATGGATATTAGTAAAGAAGAAGGAAAAAAAGAACCAAGGTATTTTGTAAATCCCGTTATCAAAAATAAAGATCCAATAAAAGCAACATATGAAGAAGGATGTTTATCTGTTCCTAACCAGTTTGCAGAAATAGATAGACCAAGTAAATGTGAGGTAGAATATTTAGATTATCACGGGAAAAAGCAGTTATTAAAAGCAGATGGATTGCTAGCAACCTGTATACAACACGAAATGGATCATTTAGAGGGTGTTCTTTTTATTGACTATTTATCAAAATTAAAAAAATCAATGATAATTAAAAAGCTATCAAAATTGAAATCAAATACAGCTGTACTTTAATTAATGCCTAAAAAGATTGTTTTTATGGGTACCCCAATGTTCGCGGTACCAATTTTAAAATCTTTATATCAAAATGGATACCCTATCTCAAATGTATATACACAACCGCCTCAAAAATCTCAAAGAGGACAAAGAATAAATAAATCACCAATACAGGGAATAGCAGAGACTTTGAATTTGGATTTTAAAACACCAAAATCATTAAAAGATAACAATGAAGAGTATGAGTCTTTTAAAAAGATAGAAGCAGATCTTGTTGTAGTTGTTGCTTATGGACAAATTATTCCAAAAGAATTCCTGAACTTATCTAAAAAAGGTTTTATAAATATTCACGCATCAATACTTCCAAGATGGAGAGGTGCAGCTCCCATACAAAGATCAATCATGAACCTTGATAAAGAAACTGGTGTAAGTATTATGAAAATAGCAGAGAAGCTTGATACTGGCCCAGTATGTAACACTTATAAAATAAATTTAGAGAATAATTTAAATGCTAAGGATATTGGAGAGAAACTTTCTTTATTAGCTGCAGAAAAAATTTTAGATAATATTGATGATATATTAGATGATAAAGCCACTTTTATTGAACAAGATCATTCAAAAGCAACTTATGCGTCAAAAATTCAAAAGTCTGAAGGAGAAATTGATTGGACAGAATCTGCACAAAACATAATTGGTAAAATAAATGGTCTGTACCCAACACCTGGTGCTTTTTTTATATATAATGGCGAAAGATATAAAATATTAAAAGCTGATATCGGTAATGGAATTGGAAATCCAGGAGAAGTTATTTCTAACTATTTAGAAATTGTTTGTGGAAAAAATCAATCCATCAAAATTATTGAAATACAAAGACAAGGAAAAAAGCCTCAAAATATTGGTGAATTTATGCTTGGTTCTCAATTAAAAAAAGGGTCTAAAATTTAAATGATCAGATATCAATTGCTTATTGAGTATGTAGGTACAAATTTTAGAGGGTGGCAAATTCAAAAAAAAGGCTCAACAATTCAAGGTCTAATTCAAGAAAAACTCACCAAACTGTTAAAACAAAAAATAATTTTAAATGGTTCTGGAAGAACAGATACTGGAGTTCATGCAATTGAACAATCTGCTCATTTTGATTGTAAAAATGAAATTAAAGATTTAACAAAATTTTTAAAATCTATTAACTTTTTTTTAAATGACAAAGGTATTGCAATAAAAAAAATAAAAAAAAGAAGCAATAAATTTCACTCAAGATTTTCTGCAAAACAAAGAATTTATAAATACATAATTTTTAATCAAATTAGTGAACCTGTGATAGAAAAAAAAAGAGGTTGGCATGTTAGAAAAACTTTAGATTTAAGTTTAATTAAAAAAGGTGCAAAAAAACTGGAGGGAACTAATGATTATTCTACTTTTAGAGCATCTAGCTGTCATGCTAAAAGCCCAATTAAGACGATTAAATCTATCAAAATCAAATCGTCTAAAAATAAAATAGAAATAGAATTTAGATCTCAATCATTTTTACAACAACAGGTAAGATCTATGGTTGGTTGTTTAAAATATTTAGGTGAAAAAAAAATGGGATTTAAAAACGTTTGATAAGATTTTTAAATCAAAAAAAAGAGTATTATGTGCACCACCGGCACCTCCTGAAGGACTTTTTTTAGCGAGAGTGATTTATTAATTTTTTTTTATTACTCATTGCAAATTTTTTATTAATTCGCCATCTAGACTCTGCTCTGACTATATAGCCACAACAGTTTTTTGATTTACATTTGCATTTAAATTGTTTGTAATTTTGATCATATCCAAAACCATAGTCACATGTAAATTCTTCACCTTTTTTTATATCTTTAATGGCCTTGACCCATATCTTAAGTCCTTTACCATCATAATCACAATTGTTATCACAGGAGTGATTTATTAAACCAGCAGTATTCCAAGAAAAATCTCCGTCAAGATCGTATCTTTTATTTATTGTGAATAAATAAATAGGTTTACTATTATCGTATTTATCTGACTCTTCAGTTTGTCTTTTGGTAATTAGTTTTCCTATATAGTCAATTATTTTTGTTCCCGCTTTGATATTTTTTGTGGCGTAAAGGCCTCGACCTTTTTTATCAATATCAGAATTTTTAATTCTATATAATTTCATTATATTTTTTTAGAGTGTTATCAAAAATTATCAATTAAATTCTATTAAAGCATCTACATGTCTTTGAGTACTTTCTTGAAGCGCTTTTAAATCATATCCACCCTCAAGAATTGAAACCACATTTCCGTTACAAAATGATTTTGAAATTTCTAAAGTTCTTTTTGTTAAAGTATAAAAATCTTCTGAATCTAATCTTAATTGGGCCAAAGGATCATCAATATGTGCGTCAAAACCCGCAGAAAATAACAAGAATTCAGGTTTAAATTCTTTTAGTTTATTTAAAACTTGTTCGTATGCATTAAGATATTCAACAGCTGTTGTGCCTGCTTCAAGTGGAATATTGAAAATATTATTATATTTACCTTTTTCTTTTTCAGATCCTGATCCAGGATAATAAGGATACTGATGAGTTGATATGTATAAGACTTTTTCATTATCATAAAAAATATCTTGAGTTCCATTTCCGTGGTGTACATCAAAATCAATGATTGCAATTTTATTATATTTATATTTTTCAATAAGATAATTTGCACCTACAGCAACATTATTATAAATACAAAATCCCATTGCTTTCTCTTTTTCAGCATGATGTCCAGGCGGTCTAACGGCACAAAAGGCATTTTTGAAATCTTTATTTTGAACACCTTCTATTGCAGCAAGTATTGAACCAACTGCATCTTTAGTGGCATCTTTGCTACCCGGTGAAACAACCGTATCGCCATCAAGAAAATTAAATCCATTTTGTGGAAAAGATTTTTGTACTTGGTTTATATAATTCAATGAATGAGTTTTAATTAAAAGATCTTGATCAAAGTTAATTGGTTTTTTCCAAATTAAATTTTTATTATCTAACTTTTTAAAGTTATCAATTACTGCAGTAACTCTATCTATTTTTTCAGGATGACCTTCACCTGTATTATGGTTTTGATAAGTATCTGATGTTACTAAACCAGTTTTCACTTAAAGTAGTTTTTTAAGATATTAGAATAAATTAATGATAATTTTTTTAAATCTGACAATGAAACTGCTTCATCTACTTTGTGCATAGTTTTTCCAACTAAACCAAACTCTAAACAAGGTGCTATTTTTCTAATGAATCTCGCATCAGAAGTTCCACCAGTTGTAGATAACTTAGGTTTAATCTTTGTTATTTTCTTAATTTCATCTCTAATCATATAAGTAGTGTCATTTGGTTTAGTCAGAAAAGCTTCTCCTGAGACACTATAATCAATATTAAACTTTGATTTATTTTTTTTACTTATTCTTTTAATAATTTTATCAATTTTCTTTTTAATTGAATTTGAAGAATGTTTGTTATTAAATCTGATATTAAACTTTGCATTAGCCGATCCTGGTATCACATTATCTGCAAAATTATCTATATTGATTTTGGTAATTTCAAGATTTGTAGGTTGAAAATCTTTTGTACCATTATCAAATTTAATTTCTTTAAGTTCTTTCAGTATTTGAACTAATGCCGTTGAAGGATTATTTGCTCTATCAGGGTAAGCAACATGTCCTTGGATACCAATGATTGTTAATTTTCCAGTCATACTTCCCCTACGACCAATTTTAATCATTTCACCTAATTTATTTGGGTTAGTTGGCTCTCCAACTAAACAAAAATCTATCTTTTCTTTTTTCTTTCTTAAATATTCGACTACTTTTTTTGTACCATTTATTGCAACTCCTTCTTCATCACCAGTAATTAAAAGACTAATAGAGCCATTAAATTTTCTTCTTTTTGACATGAAATTGCTTACCGCTGAAACAAAAGCAGCAACAGAACTTTTCATATCATTCGCGCCTCTTCCGATTAAAAAACCTTTTTTTATAGAGGGTTTAAAAGGATTTACGGTCCAATCTTTTAAATTCCCAGCTGGAACTACATCAAGATGACCAGCATAGCAAAAATTAGGCCCTTTATTTCCCAGTCTTGCGTATAGATTTTTTACAGGTTTACTGTTTTTTTCTTTAAATTCTAAAATTTTTGTTTTGAACCCAAGAGTTTTAAGTTTTTTTTCTAAGAATTTCATTATTCCGGCGTCAATAGGTGTTACAGTTGGAAATTTAATTAGTTGTTTAGCTAATTGAAGTTCGTTAATAGTGGCCATTATAAATCTATTCTCTTAATAGATCATTAACAGAAGTTTTAGATCTAGTCTTTTCATCAACTTGTTTGATTATTACCGCACAATATAACGATGGTGCGGAAGAATTATTTTTATCAGGCAATGAACCAGGCACAACTACAGAATATGGTGGAATTTTTCCATAAGTAACTTCCCCTGTATTTCTATTAACTATTTTAGTTGATTGTCCTATATACATTCCCATACTCAAAACAGATCCTTCTCCAACAATGACACCCTCAACAACTTCTGACATTGCTCCAATAAAACAATTATCTTCAATTATAGTTGGTAATGCTTGAGCGGGTTCCAAGACACCCCCAATTCCTGATCCAGCAGAAATATGACAATTTTTTCCTATTTGGCAACAACTACCAGCACGACTAAAAGTATCCATCATAGTACCTTCATCTATATAAGCTCCAATATTTACATAGCATGGCATAAGAACAGCATTTTTTCCTACAAACGAACCTTTTCTTACAGGAGAATTAGGTACCATTCTAAAACCAGCTTTTTCATGATCCTCTTTTGTCCAACCAGCTGTTTTACCCTTTAACAAATGTGCCTTGTCATACCAACTACTGTATGGTCCATTTAAATTTTCCATTGGATATATTCTAAAGCTGAGCATAATAGCTTTTTTAATGTGTTGATGTGTGACCCATTCACCATCTATTTTTTCTGCGACCCTAACTTTACCACTATCTAAATCATCAATCATTTGATTGATAGTATCCTTTAAACTTTGGTCAGAATCTTGATTTACATTATCTCTATTTTCCCACGCATCATTTATAATTTTTTCTATATCGCTCATATTTTAATTTTAGAAAGTTAATTTAATTATTCTTTAATATATTAATTTCTTGTAAAAAAGAAGGCAAGTTCTTAATCTTATAATCTATGTAAGATTTGTCAGAGTCTTTTTTTGCAAATGACTCCTCATTTTCCAACCAACAAGTTTTCATTCCTAAATTTTTAGCTTGTTCTAAATTGTGTGCAATATCCTCAATTAAAATTGACTGATTTGGATTAATATTAAATTTTTTTATTAATTTTTCATAGGGATCTAAATGAGGTTTTGGAGTAAAATCAGCATCTACAATATCAAAAGCTCCATCAAATAGGCCATCTATTCCTAATTGCTTGGTGACATTTTCAACATGTGCATGTGAACCATTGGTAAAGATAATTTTTTTTTCTTTAATTTTTGTTAATTCTTCTCGTAATTTTAAATCTTTAGGCAACCAGCTTATGTCAATATCATGAACAAATTCTAAAAAGTCATGTGGATCTATACCATCCTGTTTCATTAATCCTGATAGTGTTGTGCCATATTCATAAAAATATTTTTTTTGTATTTCTTTTGCTTTGACTAAATCCACATTCATTTTTTTTGATATAAATGCGCTCATTTTTTTATCTACTTCAGAGAAAACCTGCGTTTGACCGCTATAAAGAGTGTTATCTAGATCAAATATCCAGTATTTTATGTCTATTAATTCTTTCATTGTCTAATTAAAGTTCCTGAACCTTTGTCGGATAATAATTCAAAAAGAATAGAGTGGTTCTTTCGACCATCAATAATAACAACACCTTTAACACCGTTACAAGCAACATCTAAACAATTATTAATTTTAGGAATCATTCCTCCATTAACCACCTCATCATTTATTAAATCTTTAATTGATTGAGAATTAATTTCAGGGATTAATTTTTTATTACTATCAAGAACACCTTCAACATCACTCATTATTATTAAACGTCTAGCTTCAATTTTTTTTGCAATTGATCCGGCAGCTGTATCAGCATTAATATTATAAGCTTGATTATTTTCGTCTAGACCCAAAGGAGCTATAACAGGAACTTTTTTTTCATCTACAATTTTATCAATAATCGACTTATTTATTTCTGTTGGTGTTCCAACAAATCCTAGCTCAGTATTTTCTTGCACAACTGTCATAATATTATTTTCTCTAGAGTTTATAGTTTGACTAGTACATTGTTGTTCCTTTAAGGCCTCTATAATTTCAGAGTTAAACTCTATTAACACTTGTTCTACTACTTCAATAGTTTCTTTTTCTGTAACTCTCAATCCTTTTATAAAATTACTCTTAATTCCTAATTCATTTAGTTTATTGCTAATTCTTTTTCCGCCTCCATGGACAATAATTGGAATAAATCCAAGCTTATTCAATACTGATATATCTTTTATGAAAATATCAAATAATTTGTTATCTACTAAAACACTACCACCACATTTAATAACAATGTATTCATCATTATATTTTTCTAAATATTTTTTAACCTCATTAATCGAGGGACCATCAGTGGGTAGGATTTTTTTTAATTCTTCTTCTTTGATTTCCAACATTAAGTTGTTGTTTTGACTGTAGTTCGTTTCATTATGAAAACTTGTTGAGCCATAGTTAAAATATTATTAACTGTCCAATAAATTACCAATCCAGCAGGGAAAGGTGCTAAAATTATCGTTAAGAATAAAGGAAAGAACATAAATATTTTTGCTTGCATTGGATCTGTTGGAGCCGGATTTAATTTTTGTTGAATAAACATAGAAACACCCATTGCAATTGGCCATGCTCCAATCATTAAAAAAGATGGAACGTCATAAGGAAGCAGACCAAACAAGTTAAATAATGATGTTGGATCTCTTTCAGATAAATCTTGTATCCAGCCATAAAAAGGCATTTGTCTCATTTCAATTGTAACAAATAAAACTTTATATAAAGCAAAAAACACTGGTATCTGCACTAATATGGGTAAACATCCAGACATAGGATTTACTTTTTCCTTTTTATAAAGCGCCATCATTTCTTGCTGTAGCTTCATTTTATCTTCTTTATGTAAATCTTTTAATCTCACCATCTCTGGCTGAAGTGCCTTCATTTTAGCCATACTTCTGAATGAGAAGTTAGCAAGTGGAAAGAATGCCAGTCTTATACAAATTGTTATAGCAATGATTGCAAGACCATAGTTTCCTAATAACTTAAAGAAATAGTCGATACCGTAAAAAAGAGGTTTTGTGATAAAATATAAAAAACCCCAATCAATTGTTAAATCAAATTTATCAATATTTAACGACTCTGCGTATCCGTCAATAACGTCGACTCTTTTAGCAGCCACTATTACTTGTAATTTATCCTCAATACTTGAGTTTCCTTTTAGCTCTAAAGGCTCAGTACCTACAAAATTGGCACGAAATTTATCTTTATAATCAAAAGTTGTTTTAAATTCTTTACCACTTGGTGGAATTAATGAAGTTATCCAAAATTTATCTGAAATTCCAAGCCATCCTTTTTGTGAAGTTCTTGAAAATTTTTCTTCTTGAATATCGTCATAATCCTCTTCAATTAACTCTTCATCTAAAGTTGCAATAAGACCTTCATGGAGAATATAGAAATTAGAAATCTCAGGAATTTCTTTTCTAATAATTTGACCATAAGGATAAAAATCAAACTCTTTATTTGTTGAATTAATTACTTTTTGTTTAATAGTGAATAAAAACTTGTCATCTAGAGATATCTCTTTTTCAAAAGTAATTCCTTGATCATTAGTCCATGTTAATTTTATAGGAGATTGATCAGTTAATATATTATTTCCTGATACAGACCACTCTGAATTAGAATTTGGAATATCAATATTTTTATCAGTAGTTATAAATCCACTTTCTATTAAGTATCCATCTTTGGCACTTCTAGGTGACAATAGTTTAACTTTTTCATCACTTTCTAATGCTACATTATATTCTTTAAAGGTTAAGTCATCGATTGCTGCACCTTTAAGAGATATAGAACCAATTATACTTTGATTTTCAAATTTAATTCTCTTACTTTGACTTAAAGCCTCCTCTCTTGAAACTTCAGTTATAGTTTCTTTTTGATCTAAACTTGGCGCATCAGTAGTTTGTTCAGTTTTATTTTTTTCTGCAAGTTGTTCTTTAGTAATCGGAGGTGGTGCAAAATAAAGTGAATACAGTATAATTACTGCTGCTGATAAAGAAATTGCTGCGATAACATTTCGAGTATCCATTATTTTTTAACCTTTATATTTTTTTTTACAGGATCAAAACCATCACCACCGCCTAAAAATTTTATTGGGTGACATGATAAAATTCTTTTTAAACTTAAAAAAGTTCCCTTAGCTAATCCAAATTCTTTCAAAGCTTCAATACTGTATTCTGAGCATGTAGGCAAATATCTGCATGAATGACCAAATAAAGGACTGATAAAAAATTTATAACCTTTTATAATTTTAATAAAAATAACAGTGATAATGTTCATTATTTAATCTTTTCTAAATCTTGAAATAAGCTTTCTTTTATATTTTTGTAATCACTGTTTAACATAGTTGACTTAGCAATAACAAGATATGAATAGTTGAATTTAACTGATATTTTTTTAACAGCATCATTAACTATATTTCTTAATCTTCTTTTAATTTTATTTCTTTTTACTGCATTGCCTATTTTCTTCTTTGTCACAAAACTTATATTAAGTTTTTTATTATCTTTATTTTCTAAAGTGCCAAAAAAAATTGTAACGAATTTATTAGAAATTTTTTTTTGTTTAAGTAGATTTTTGAATTCTTCGTTTTTTGAAAGAGCAAGTATTTTGCTTTTCATTTATTTAAACTGATACAGTTAACGATTTTCTTCCTCTTGCTCTTCTTCTAGCTAAAAGTTTTTGTCCACCTTTAGTTTTCATTTTAGACCTAAAACCATGTTTTCGAGCTCTTTTAACGTTAGATGGTTGATATGTTCGTTTCATAAATGTGGTTAATTTTTAATTAAATTTCGCCCTTTATAGTAATTAAATATATAAATAGCAAACAGAAGATTTTATAAATTGTATTAGATTTGATGGAAAAAACTAAAAAAATTAAAACAATTATAGGATTATCCTATCTAATTTTAGTTTGTTTATTTTTATACTTTTTCTTTTCAAAATTTAGCCTTCAAGATCTCACATCATATGATTTCATTAAACAAAACAGATCTTATTTCTTTGAACTTAAAAACTCTAATTTGTTTTTAATATCAATAATTTTTTTATTACTGACAATATTATGGGTTTTTCCATTTTTAGGTTTTGGATCTCCTGTAGCTTTGTTTGGAGGATTTATTTTTGGAAAATGGATTGGAACTCTAATTGTTGTTTTAGGATTAAGCATTGGCGCAACTCTTTTGTATGTGTTTGGAAATTATTTTTTAAAAAATTTTATTAGAGAAAAATTTTTAAACAAATACCAAAGACTTGAAATGAAATTTAAAAAATCTGAATTTATTTATTTATTGATATATAGATTCATTGGAGGAATACCTTGGCAATTAAGCTGTCTTTTACCAACACTTTTTAATGTGAAAGTAAAGAATTTTTTCTTTGCAACGATTATAGGAATTATACCTCAAATTTTTTTAGCTGTTTCAATTGGAAGTGGTTTAGAGAAATTAATTGATCAAAATTCAGAGGTTCCAGAAATTACAGATGTAATTTTTTCCCAAGATATATACGTTCCAATTTTAGCATTTTTTACATTAATTTTATTTACAATTTTTTTGAGAAAAATTTTTTATAAAAATTAATTATGGTGCTCCCACCCTGTACTGACCAGGGAATTAGTCATTACCAATGACTTGATATACCATTTATCTATAGGAGCTAATAAACAATTTATATTTTATTGATAATAAAGCATTTTTTTCAAAATATTGCCTTAATTTTTTAGGTAATATGATTTATATCTACTTGAGGAAATTTTATGGGAATTCATTACGATTATAAATCTACTAAAGGTAATAAGCTTATGGAAAAGCAAGCTAAGAGAGAAAAGAAGCTTGCAGAAAAAAAAGCTAAACGTTTAGCTAAAGAAGGCCCAAAGGAGGAGGAGGCAAAACCAAAAACACTAGATACTTCAAAGCCAATAACCTTAGACTTCCTTACTAATCCAGATAAAGAATGAATTCAAAAGATAAAAATGAGCGCTTAAGCTTAGCACTAAGAAAAAACTTAAAGAAAAGAAAACTTTTTCAAAAAAAAATAAAAAAGAAAAATAAATAATGTCAGTTCTTTCAGATAAGTGGATTAGAAAAATGTCTATAGAAGAAGATATGATTAGTCCGTTTGAAGAAAAACAAGTTAGAGGAAATAGTATTTCATATGGTTTATCCTCTTTCGGTTACGATGCTAGAGTATCTGAAGAATTTAAGATATTTACGAATGTGAATTCTGAAATAGTTGATCCTAAAAATTTTAAACCAACAAACTTTGTGACTAAAAATGTTTCAGAGTGCATTATTCCACCTAATTCATTTGTATTAGCTAGAACAGTCGAAAAGTTCAAAATACCAGATGATGTGCTAGTTATTTGTCTTGGTAAATCTACTTATGCACGATGCGGAATTATAGTTAACGTAACACCTTTAGAGCCTGGATGGGAAGGGTATGTAACACTTGAGTTTTCAAACACCACACCACTGCCTGCTAAAATCTATGCAAATGAAGGTGTTGCACAATTCATTTTTTTAAAAGGAAATGAAAAACCAGAAGTGACTTATGCAGATAGAAACGGAAAATACATGGGTCAAACTGGAGTAACATTACCTAAAGTTTAACCATGCAAAAACTAGAAGTCCTAGGAGCAAATAAGCTCAAGGGACAAATAAATATATCTGGTTCAAAGAATGCTTCTTTACCAATTTTAGCGGCAACTTTGTTATCTAGTAAAAAAATTTATTTAAATAATTTACCAAAGGTAAAAGATATTGAGACAATGATTAATTTATTACAATCATTAGGATCAAAAGTAAAATTTGATAATAAAAAATTAATTATTGATAATTCTAAACAACAAAAAAAAATTGCCTCCTATAATTTAATGAAAACTATGCGAGCAGGTATTTTGGTTCTTGGCCCACTACTTGCAAAGTTTGGTAGTGCAAAAGTCTCACTACCAGGAGGATGTGCAATTGGCACAAGGCCAGTAGACATTCATTTAAAAGCATTATCAAAACTTGGTGTAAAATATAAAATTATTGAAGGTTATGTACATGCAACTGCACCTAAAGGTTTAAAAGGATCTAAAATTCGATTTCCAAAAATTTCAGTTGGAGCTACCGAAAATTTAATTATTGCTGCAAGCTTGGCAAAAGGCACTACTATTTTAAGTAATTGCGCAATAGAGCCTGAGATAAAAGATTTGATTAATTTTTTAAATAAAACTGGATGTAAAATAAAATGGATTACAAAACGCTCAATTAAAATTCAAGGTGTAAGCAAAATTAATGAAACAACTTATAAAGTTATGTTCGATAGAATTGAGGCTGGCACTTATTTAGTTGCAGCAGCTGTTACAGAGGGAAATTTAATAATTAAAAATATTATACCAAGCATTATTAAAACTGAAATTGATACCCTTAAAAAGATAGGTGCGAAAATTACTATAAAAAAAAGTGATATTCAAATTATTGGAAATAAAAAGATTAATAATATAAATATAAAAACAGCACCTTATCCAGGCTTTCCAACAGATCTACAAGCACAGATCATGGTATTATTATGTAAAGCAAATAAAAGATCATTAATAAAAGAAGATATTTTTGAAAATAGATTTATGCATGTTGCAGAGTTAAATCGAATGGGAGCCAATATTTCAACTAATGGTAATAAAGCTATAGTTGAAGGAAATATTAATTTTGCAGCAGCAGAATTGATGGCAACTGACCTAAGAGCTTCAGTTTCGTTAATTCTTGCTGCATTAACTGCAAAAGGTAAATCTGTTATAAATAGAATATATCACCTAGATCGTGGATATGAGAGTTTAGAGAAGAAATTAAAAAAAGTTGGGGCAAAAATTAAAAGAGTTAATTAATGGATAAAAAATATCTAGCTCAAATAATTGCTACAGATAATGAGGGTTTACAAATGATTTCTGCATGTACTGCTGGTGCAAAAGTTAAAGTAGCAGATATTAAATATCTTGCTTCAAATAAAGTTTTTTTATTATCTCTTGAACGAACCAAAATTGAAACAGATCAAGCAGATAAAATAATTAACAGTATTTGCAGGTTTGATTTTGTTGATAAAGTAAAGTCAAAAAATATTGATCAAAAAAATAAAGAATTAGTTTTAGACTTAATAGCTATAGATTATTTAAAAAATAAAGATGATTATGAAATTAACTTAATTTTTGATAATAATGCTCACATAGCTTTGACTACAGAAACAATTGAGGTAAATCTAGAGGATCAAAACGAAATTAAACAGTAATGAAAATATTAAATAGTAAGAGTAAAAATTTTGATAAAGTTTTGGACGCTTTGCTTTTGCAAAGAAAAAATAAAGTCCAATCCAATTCAGTTTCAGTTGTAGGTATTATAAAAGATGTTAAAAAAAATGGTGATAAAGCTCTTTTAAAATATGAAAAAAGATTTAATAAAAATAATGTAATTGTACCAAGCGCTGATCAAATTTCTAAATCAATAAAGTCTCTAGATAAAAAAGTTAAAAATGCAATTGATCTTGCATATACTAGAATTCATAAATTTCACTCTCTTCAAAAATTTAAGAATATTTCATACACAGATAAACTAAAAAATAAATTAGAGTACAAATATGTTCCAATAGAATCGGTTGCAATATATGTGCCTGGTTCTACAGCGTCATACCCTTCAAGTGTTTTAATGAACGCTATTCCAGCAATTGTTGCTGGTGTTAAAAGGGTAATAATGATCAATCCTGGATATAAAGGAAAGCAAAATCCAGCAGTATTATATGCAGCGCGTAAATGTAAGATAAAAGAGATTTATTCAATAGGAGGGCCATCAGCAATTGCTGCCGCAGCTTATGGAACTAAGAGAATAAAAAAGGTTAATAAAATTGTAGGTCCTGGTAATGCATTTGTTGCAGCCGCAAAGAAAGAAGTTTTTGGTGATGTTGGAATTGAGGGAATGACTGCAGGACCATCTGAGGTTACGATAATTAGTGATAAATTTTCAAATCCAGAATGGGTTGCAAGTGATCTAATAGGTCAAGCAGAGCATGATAATCTTGCTCAATGTATTTTAATTTCTAAAGATAAAAATATTATAGAAAAAGTTAAAATTGAAATTTTTAAACAATTAAAAGAAATTCCAAGACAATCTGTTGCTAAAAAAAGTTTAATTAGTAATGGAATATTAATGCATATTAGCTCTGATAAAAAAATAATTGATGTAGTAAATAAAATTGCACCCGAACACTTGGAGCTGAATGTAAAGAATTATAAATCGTTTATTCCAAAAATTAAAAACTCAGGTTCTATTTGTTTAGGAAAATATGCGGTTATGGCAATGACAGATTACAATGTAGGATCAAACCATATACTTCCAACAAACGGATCTGCAAAATACTCAAGCGGAGTAAGTGTAAACGAATTTTATAAACGGATTTCCTACATAAACTTATCTAAAAAGGGTATTGAAAGTCTTGGGCCATCCGTTATAACACTTGCAAATTACGAAGGCTTAGCAGGACATGCTGAATCTGTAAAAAAAAGAATTAGGAGAAAATAAATTTGTCAAAACAAGACCTACTAGAATTTAAGGGTAAAGTAACGGACTTACTACCAAACGCAATGTTTAGAGTTAAATTAGAAAATGGCCATACTGTTACTGCACACACAGCAGGTAAGTTAAGAAAAAATAGAATTAGAGTATTGCAAGGAGATAATGTGACAGTAGAAATTACACCTTATGACCTTACAAAAGGCAGAATAATCTTTAGAGGTTAATCTTTTGCCTCGGTAGCTCAGGAGTAGAGCAGAGCCCTGAAAAGGCTTGTGTCGGAGGTGCGAATCCTTCCCGAGGCACCACAATCATTTTTAATCTTGAAATTTAAAAAAAATCAAAATAGCTTTATAGAATAATAAACAACATAAGGACTAAGAATAAGATGAGTACATTAACGGGTAAAATTAAATGGTATAATGGTAAAAAAGGGTATGGTTTCATTGAAAGAGATGACAAAGAAAAAGATGCCTTTGTGCATGCATCAGCTGTTAAAGCAGCTGGCATGAGATATCTAAATGAGGGTGATAAACTTGAATTTACATTAGAAGATGGTCCTAAAGGTCCTTCAGCAGTTAACTTAAAAAAAGTAGACTAATTTTTATTAAAATATTTTAAAGGGCGTTTTATCTATAGAAAAATAGATAACGTCCTTTTTTATTTTTTGTCTTGAATAATCGGAATTATTGTCTAAAAGACTGCTCATGATTATAAATATTACATATAGAGAGACTTCAAGAAGTACTCATAGAGTTTGTTTCCATAGCCTGTAGGCTATTTATTTATAATATAATTTTAAATCCACACAAAAATAATATAAAAACAAGGAATGCCTGGGTGGTGTAACGGTTAGCACGAAAGTTTGTGGAACTTTAAGTTTGAGTTCGATTCTCAGCCCGGGTACCAAAAAATGAACAAAGAAAATAAATTAGTACCTGGATTACCTTCAGGTTTTGAAGATCGTTGGGATAAAAAACTTCTTCTCAAAAAAAAGCTATTAAAAGCGATTGAGAATAATTTTATCAAGTTTGGAGCAGAAGCTCTTGAAACACCTTCGTTTGAAATTAGTGAAAATATAGGATCTTTTCTTGCAGAAGATGATAGTAATCCTATGTCTGATGTATTCTCATTTCAGGATGGGGAAAAAAGTATTACACTTCGATATGATTTATCAAGTCCACTAGCTAGATTTGTTGCACAAAATAATCAAGAACTGCCCTCAATTTATAAACGATATGCAATTCAAAATGTATTTCGAAATGAAAAAGTTGGAAACGGCCGTTACAGAGAATTTATGCAAGCTGATTTTGATATTGTTGGAAACGTTAATCCTGCTCAAGCTAATGCTGAACTTTGTAATTTAATATCAAGCACATTGTCAAATTGTGGATTAAACAAAGATCAATTCACAATAAATGTTAGCAATAGAAAAATAGTTCAAGGACTAATTGATGAATTAAAAATTTCTGAAGAAAAACAAATTAAGGTTATTCGAGCAATTGATAAATTAGATAAGCCTGGGTTTGGTTTAAAAGGAGTTGAAGATTTACTTAAAAAAGAAAGAAAAGATCAAAGTGGTGCTATTACTAAAGGGGCAGATCTATCAGATAACCAAGCTCAACAAATTTTAAATTTCTTAAAAATAAAAGATTTAAAACAATTAAAAGAAAATTTAAAAAACCCACTTTCTCAAGAAGGAATAAAAGAGTTAGAAGATGTATTTGAGGTATTAGGATATGGATCAAACTTAGATCAAGTTAAGACTAATTTTACAATCGTTAGAGGGCTAGCTTATTATTCAGATTTTATTGTAGAGACAAATTTAAATTTCAAAGTCACCAATAACAAAGGAAAAGAAGTAGATATTGGAAGTATATGCTCTGGTGGAGCATATGCAAAATTAATATCCAGATTTAGAGGCGTAGATATACCAGGAACTGGGATTAGTTTTGGTGTAGATAGATTGCTGTTTGCTTTAATGCAATTAGATCAAATTGAAGTTGAAGATCAAAAACCAGTTTTAGTTTGTGTCATGGATCAAAAATATCTAAAAAATTATTATGAATTAGTGGATCTATTAAGAGACAATAATATTAATGCTGAAGTTTTTTTGAACACTAAAAAAAACCTAGGTAAACAACTTGATTTAGCAAATAAACGTCAATTAACTGTTGCTGTTATTTGTGGAGAAAATGAATTTAATGATAATACAGTCACTATTAAAAACCTTAAAGGGGTTAAGGGTGAAAACAACCAAACAATTCCAAAAGCTGATTTAATTGATGAAATCAAAAAACTTATCTGAAAATATCCTTAGATCGGTCAAATCTAAAGGATTTAAGTATATCGATTTACCTTCAGTAATTGAGGCTAATCATATTGTTCAAAGATCAGGTGAAAACTTTAGGAAATTTATATTTTCATTTACCGACCAAGAAGGGAAAGAAATCTGTCTTAGACCTGATTTAACAATTGTATCATGTCTTAGATATTTGGAGAACAATTTAAAAGGAAAAGAAAAGATTTTTTATAGCGGTCAAGCTTATAGAAAGTCACAAAATAAAAAAGACTCTATTATTAGAAATCAAATAGGATTTGAAATTCTAGGATCTAAAGATGAAAAAAATGATGATAAAGAAATTATTAATACATCTTTAAAATCACTTCAAAATTTAAAATACTCATCAGGCACATTAACCATTGGTAATGTTGAGATATTTAAATTGTTAATTTCAAAATTAGAAATACCAGCAAGATGGAAATTAAGACTATTAAGACATTTCTGGCGAGACGAATATTTTAATGATTTATTAAAACGATTAGAAACTAACGCTGATATTGACCCTACAGTAGTTGAGGTTGATAAAAAAAAATTTTTAGATTTATTAAAACAAGATCCATCAACAATGATTGCTGGAAGATCAATTGGAGAAATTTTAAAAAGATTTGATACTAAAATAAAAGACCCAAGAACAGCAAGCAAGGGTAAAAAAGTTTCAAAAATAATTAGATCCTTTTTAAAAATTAAATGTCCAATCAATAATGCCGTAAAAGAATTAAATAAATTTTTTAAAAAAAATAAGATTAATTTAGCAGTTGATCAAAAGTATTTTCCAATTTCATCAAATAAAGTATCAAAGTTAAATGTAATGTTCTCTACTTCAGGTGGAAAACTTGAATATTATACAGGTATGGTTTTTAAAATTGATATTAAATCAAATTCTAAAATAATTAACTGTTGTGCAGGAGGCCGTTATGATGGTTTGATTTCAGATCTAGGATCTAAAAAGAAAGTTTCAGCAGTAGGAGCTGCTTTTAATTTATAATTTTATGAAAGATTTAATTAAAATTGGTATTCCTAGCAAAGGTAGACTTAGAAAAGATGTTTTAAATATCTTTAAGAAAAATAAATTAAAATTAATCTCAAAAAGAGGAGACCGTGATTTATTTGGTTCAGTTAAAGCAAAGAAAAATATTCAAATTATATATTTACATGCTCGTCAAATAATCGAGAGATTAGCAGATAAGTCACTTGATATGGGTTTTTCAGGATTAGACTTATTAAAAGAAAGTGAGATAAACATTCAAAAAAACATTAATGTATATAAAAGTTATCCTTATGGCAAAGCAACACTAGTAGTGGCAATTCCAAATGATTTTATAGATATATTTTCAATGGCGGACCTTGAAGAAGTAGCATTTGAATTTAAGGATAAAAAGAAGAGAAGATTAAGAGTTGCAACTAAGTATCCAAACTTAACACGTGAATTTTTTTATAATAAGGGTGTAACCCAATTTTCTCTTGTTAAATCTGTTGGCAGTACTGAAGTGGCACCTTTTACAGGCAGTTCTGAGTTGATTACAGATATCACAAGCACTGGATCAACACTAGCTGCTAATAATCTTAGAATAATCAACGATGGTTATATTTTAAAGTCTGAACTTTGTATGATGGTTGGAAAATCGTCTCTTAAAAATAAAGAGTTTCAAAAGTTAGCAAAATTACTTTCGACCAAGTATTAAGTCTTTCCAATAAAC
This sequence comes from uncultured Pelagibacteraceae bacterium, assembly GCA_902567435.1. Taxonomy (GTDB): domain Bacteria; phylum Pseudomonadota; class Alphaproteobacteria; order Pelagibacterales; family Pelagibacteraceae; genus Pelagibacter. The sequence continues at coordinate 40,394 of CACFMU010000002.1, read as the reverse complement.
TAAAATAATCTTAATAATATCAAGGTTTCTAGCAACTGCATAAACCACAATTATTGCTCCCACTAATAATAATAATTTTGAGATAAAAAGAAGATCCATAATATTATTAATAATGAAATTGAAAAAGTTATCAACAGTCAATATAATTTTTTGATAAAGTTGTGATATAGTATTTATTCTGAATCATTATGAATAAATTAAAAATCGTTGACTTGTTTTGTGGATCTGGTGGTTTTACATTAGGATTTATTCAAGAAAAATTTCATGTTGAGCTCGCAGCTGACATAGATCCTTATTGTCAAAAAGTTTATCAAAAAAATTTACCTAAAACAAAATTTATATTGGAAGATTTGTCTCAACTTAAAAAAGAGAATTTTAAGGGTTTAAAACCAGATATTGTTGTGGGAGGACCACCTTGCCAAGGATTTTCAACTATAGGATCTAGAGCTTCATCACTTAAACAAAAAAGAGAAAAAAAAGACTTTAGAAATAATTTGGTATTTTCATTTATGGAGCATGTTAACTATTTAAATCCCAAAATTTTTTTAATGGAAAATGTAAGTGGTATACTTACTAGAGAAAAGGGAAAAATTTTTGAGGCATTAAAAAAAAAAATTGAATCTTTTGGTTACAGATATCAGGTTTTTAAATTAGATGCTGTTAATTATGGTGTTCCTCAATATAGAAAAAGAGTTTTTATTATCGGAACAAGAATAGATAAATATGAGATTTCAAAACCTAATACTACTCATGGTGAAAATTTATTTTTAAAAAAAGAAGTTTCTATTAATTCTATAATTAGTGATTTAGCTGAAATAAAAATTGATACCAAAATAAATCATGTTCCACTTAACCATAAGCCTAAAAATCTAAAGAGATATAGTTTAATACCAGAGGGTGGAAGGCTTCCAGAAAATAAGCTTTCAAAAGAATTATTTAGAAAAAATTTTGGAAATACTTTCAAAAGACTTCATAGAAATAAGCCTTCATTAACTATGGTACCAGGGCATAATGCCTTTCCAATACATCCATGGTTAAATAGATCGTTGACTGTTCGGGAAGCAGCAAGAATACAAACTTACCCAGATAATTTCATTTTTGTTGGTCCAAGACATGAACAATGTATGCAAGTCGGTAATTCTGTTCCTGTCAAAATGGCACAATGCTGGGCCAAACATTTAAAAAAAATTTTATTAAAAAAAGATTTAAAAAAAAATGAAAAAGCAGCTTAATTTTGTAGACTTATTTTGTGGAGCAGGTGGTTTTTCTTTAGGCTTCAAAGAAGCTGGTTTTAACTGTGTTGGAGCTTTTGATAACTGGAAACCAGCAATAATGTCTCATAAAAAAAATTTTAAAAAAGAAGAAATTTTTACCAAATCAATTCAAGATTATTCAAGTTACGAAATTAGAGAGATTTTTAAAAATAAAAAAATTGATGTGGTTATAGGAGGTCCGCCATGTCAAGGCTTCTCATCAATTGGTAAACAAAATATTAATGATAAAAGAAATGATTTAATTTTTGAATTTGGTCGGATTGTCAAAACTTTAAATCCAAAGTTTTTTGTTATGGAAAATGTAAGTGGACTAATTCAAGAAAAAAATATTTTTTATTTTAATAGATTAAAAAAATTCTTTATCTCATGTGGTTATGATATTGATTATAAACTTTTAAATGCTGCAGATTATGGAGTACCTCAATTAAGAAAAAGAGTATTTTTAATTGGTTATAAAGATGAATTTAATTTTACATTTCCAGACCCTATTTGTACAAAAAAAAAATATAGAACTGTTGGAGACGCAATAATGGATCTAACAAAAAATGTAAAAATTTCTAATCATGTGCCTATGAAACATAATGAAATTGTTAAAAAAAGAATTTCTTTTATTAATGAAGGGGGAGGAATTACAAAAAATATACCTAAGCAATTATTATTTGGAAGTAGAAGTGACTACAAAAACAATAGTTTAAAAAATTTTAGCCATATATATAGAAGACTTGATAGAAAATTACCCTCAGGAACCATGGTTCCAGGACATAATGCATTTCCACTACATCCTACTTTAAATAGGTCTTTAACGGTAAGAGAGGCAGCTAGATTACAAACCTTTCCCGATAAAGTAATTTTTCAAGGAACAAGACAGGAGCAATGTATTTTGGTTGGAAATGCTGTTCCAATAAAGTTAGCTAAAATTTTAGGAAAAAAAATAAAAGAGAGTATTATTTTTAGTAAAAAAAATTTAACTGGTAAGATTGTTAAATAAATTTATGAATATCAAAATTATAAGTTTCCATAATTTTAGGCCAATCAAATTGTAATCCATAATTTTCTCTAAAATAGCGGTTTCTATCTCCACAAAGAAAACCTAGTTTGTTCCACAACTTAAACTCATCTCGAATATAGTATTGTTTTCCACCAGTAGTTTTTCTTCCAGGCTTTCGTTCTTCCCAAGGTGGAACTTGTCCCACATCAATTAAATAATTATCAAATAATTCCTTATGTTCATTTGAATTAAATTTTACATTTTGTTTTAAAATTTTTTCTTGGAAGTAATAGATTAAATCAATCAATTGCATATGTTTTCCCTCCCTAAGAATATGATTTCCAAGCGCTTTCATAAAAATTTTACTTTCAGGGCCTACTTGATCACATAAATTTAAAAATCTGTAACCATATTGCGTTAAGTGCCCAGTGTCTTGATTAATAAAACCTAATTGAAATAGTGGAATTTTATAATTTTGTTTTTCACCAGCTGGTATTGAAGGTCTATTTCTTGGTGTACCCTCCCAAGTCAATGCTTCTTTATTTTCTAATTTTTTTTTAAATTCAGGCCACACATAGTTTGTATAAATATCCTCTGATTTTTTTTCGTCATAATTTTTACATAGAGATAAAATATCATAAATTTCATAATTACTGAGATCTCTCCACCATGCCCAAAATACCTTTACTTTGCCTTTGTCATCTTTTTTTTCAAAAATATAATCATTTTTTTTATGTATTTTTTTCTTTAAAAACAGATTATCTGAATTGATTGGGATTTTTGGATCATAGTCAAAGATACAAATTGGTAATTTATTCAATTCATCTCTTTTATTAACTAGATCAATAACAAAATCTGAAATAGGAAAATTATCTTTTGAAAATTTAGGAATAATAAGACCAGCATAATCATTATGATAAAGATAAGAGATTGCTTGTCCAACTCCTGTCATATATTCCCTTTTATCCTGGTATGGAGGTTTATATTCTAATCCAATAGTTATTTCTTTTTCATCAAAATAATCTTTGAAAACTGCATCAGCTTTAGGCCATCCTGTAAACCCTGCTCTATGAAATCTTGTCGTGAAAATTTGTTTAAACTCATTATCCTCAGATCTTATCTTATTTAAAATTACTGATGAAGAGTCTATTGCACCTTTGTCGTGAGTTTCAGCCATTAATTATTATGCCACTATATTTATCAAATTTAAATGACAAATAGAGTCTATATCGTTTAAAAATGTAAAGATATTTAACAAATTCATATGTTTTAAAAAGTTGCTTAATTTTTGGATTTGTTAACCAGTATTTACAAAATTTATTTACTTCTTGATAATGGTCCATTTTTTTTCGCCTTTAAATCTTACTTTAATACGTACACCATTTTTATTTATACATTCTAGAATATCACCATCCGGATAAATTACTTCGGAGGAACCATGTAAATTACCTTTTACAAAATTACCTTTAATAATTGTTCCTTTCTCTTCTTCATCAATATCTTTTAAAAATGTTATTTTCCCTTCTCCATGTAACTTATCATCTATCCATTTACCCTCTGTTTTAAATTGATCGGATACTATCAAAGTGCCATATCCATTTTTTTTACTATCAACAAACTCACCCTCATAAACCTCTTTGGCTTCTTCAAGAATTAATTTGCCCTTTCCATGAAAATGGCTTTTCTTCCATTCACCATTATATGAATAATTTCCCTTACATCTGTACTCACCTTGACCATCGAAAACACCGTCTTTGAATTCACCAATATAATCCCAAGGATTATCAGTTAATTTTTTACCATGTGTTTCAGACTCAAAATCTATATCAAATTGATTTAAACACATAAAACCACGACCATGAGGAATTTGTTGATCAGCACTTTTTATTGCTCCTTTATAAATTGTGCCATCAGGGTATTTTAATTCTCCTCTTATTACCAATTCATCGCCCATCTCTTTTATACTTGGATGTCGACTTTCTAATATTAGAATTTCGTCTTTAAGATTTTGATACTCATCTTTGCTTACAGGTAGTTTTTTATGTTTTGCTCGATAAATATCATAAGAGGTAAGTAGTTCTCTTTTTTTTAGATATTCATTTTTAATTTTCTTATTCCTCATAAAACAACAAAATAGAAAGTGGTTAACACCCTATAAATATTCTACACTTTAGCACATATATCCTATACCAGGTACCCCCTTGGTCCCTTACATAGGGTTAGTGAATTAATATAAAGCTGAACGTTTAACCAACTTACAGGTTCCAGTTATTGCTTATTAAAAGCTTCAGCAGGTTCAACTGGATATTCAATGTCCTCAATTATTTTATTGCCAGAAAGATTTAAGATATCCAATATCTTCAACAAAGATTGAGCATATGTTATTTTATGATGTATCGCATACAACTGATAAAATTGAACAACAAATTTTTTAAAAACCAATTTTGTACTATAAATTCCAGCGTTATCTTTATCCAATAAATCATAAACAATTTCATTAAGGTATTTAGCTAATTTAACCAAATCATATTTTTCATCATGTTCAAAAAATTTTTCATATTTAAACATTTTTCTGCTCCAATACTGTCTACTTTTTTTTGGTTTTTCAGAAAGTATTTCTAAAGCTTTTTTCATAGTGGACTTATTCATAATTTGTTTGACTATTTTATCATCTAGCCCAGTAGTAAAAGTCAATGGTTCTTCGTTACTGTAAACACAATCCATTACTATATCAAAGCTGTCACATAATTTAAATTTTGGCTCATCATCAATTTTATGAGGATATGCTAAATAAACAGAAGGTCTAATTAAAAGACCACCCTTAGCTGAAGAAATTGTAGTTATATAATGATGGAGCATTGTGGCATTAAAGCCACCTAACCTGTACCATTTAGTTGTTTCACTACCATATATATTTTCGTTTTCAGATGAATATTCTTCTTTGAGATTTAATTTTTCAGTATTAAAAATACCATGCCAATATGGTGAATACTGATCTATACATCTGATTGTTTTGTTACGTTCATCTAATACAAATTTAAATGTCAATTTTTTAGCTTTGGTATAATCTTTAAACTGAGATTCATACTCCTTCATATCAAACATTTTTTTTAAAAGACTTTTAGGTATATTTTTTAAATTAGGTCTAACTTTGGTTCGTTTTGTATTAATCTTAAATTTAAGAACTTTCATCACTGAACTTTAACAATTATTAATTTAATGATAAAAAAAAGGTCTTAATATGGCAAATTAGAAAATTTAGTATGCAAAAAAATCAATTTAAAAATAATAATCCATTAAATATTAGACAATCTACATATGATTTAATTCCTCAAATAAAAGAACTAGCAAAAAAAATGTCACAAAAAGAGGTTGAAGAAAAACTAAAAATAAACAAAAAAACATTAAAGAAAATTAAGTATGCTGAAAATATAAAATTTAGAAAGTCTTATTTGCCCATTGGAGCTACTAAAAAATCTATACCATATGCAGACAGATATACTGATGCTGAAAAAATAGAAATGTATAGAAAAAGGAAAGAATATGAGACAGAAGAGGATAAAATCAACAAAAGAGAAAGAGATATAAAATATTATAAAAAATTAAAAAAAGATAAAAAAAGATTAGAAAATAAAAGACAAAAAGATAGAAAATCAGCTATAAGCAGATGGATTAATTTATCTCAAAAAGATTGGGAAATTAAAAAGCAAAGAGATAGAGAATATCAAGCTCAAGCTAAAAAAAAAAGGATTTAAATTAATATGCCTTGGAAAATCATTAATAAGTTTGCCTACCCTAAATCAATGAGATCTATCTATAATGGATCTAGACATTATGAGGTAGAAGGTGAAAAATTACCAAGCGTGACTACCATACTTTCATTGACTAAAAGTCAAAAAGATAAAGATGCATTAAGTAAATGGAAAAAAGATGTTGGTTTAGCAAATGCTACAGCTATAGCAAAGCAATCAAGTGATCGTGGCACAAATATGCACTCCTATGTCGAGGCAATATTGTTAGGTCGTATGAACGGTGAGTTGATTGAAGAGGTTAATTTACCAAAAAAAATGGCCGAAACTATAGTAAAAAATGGCATTAATGATCATGTCGATGAGGTCTATGGATGTGAGGTAGTGTTACATTATCCAAATTTATATGCAGGAACTGCTGATGGAATTATTAATTTTGACTCAAAGATGGCTGTGGGAGACTGGAAACAAAGTAATAAGCCAAAGCAACGTGAATGGTCTTCTGTAAACGAATACTTCCTCCAACTTTGTCTATATGCAATGGCACACGATAAAGTATATGGAACTAGTATTAAAACGGGAGTTATTTTGATGTGCACTCCAAATTTACTTTTTCAAAAATTTAAAATAGAAGGCCAAGAATTTGAGCATTTAAAAGATGAAGCGATGAGAAGAGTAGATGCCTATTATGAATTAAAAAATAATAGCTAATTCTTTTTAACAACTACAATACGACCATTATCTTCAGAAAACCTAACTATAGGCTCAACATCAGTAGTTAAAATTTTAAGTTTATTTTGATTATTATTTTCAGATTTAACTAGTACCATATATTTACATCCTGCATCAGCCATTACTTGTTTTTGGATTTCAATTTCTATTTTTTCTGATTTAACAAAAGCCATATTATTTTAAATATTTTTCATGTTCAGATGCAGTCATCTCTAAATGTTTATTTATATTTTCAATAATTTTTAATTGCTCAGGTTCATCTTTTTTTTCAACTCTAAGCTGATCAATACGCGCCATTCCATCAGGAATAGTTGGAAAAGCTTCTTTGTTGGTTGAGAGCAATCTTCTGCTTATACCTTTTCTAATTCTTGTATATTCAGCTTTTGTAAAAGGTTCTTCTCCAAATCTATCAAGCAGTATCATTTCAGATAAATGTTTAATAGGACCTTTGAAACTTTTGTGAATTTTTTTCTGCTCATCCATAGAGTTTGTCATCACAAAATGATTCATCAATGATTTATCTGATGGAGAAGGATTTAATGTAAAAATCATTTGTTCAGGAAGTAATTCTGTTTGATCTAAATTCTGACTTTCAAATTGATCACTAATAATTAAGCTAACTCTGTTAGCAAGCTCATCTCTATTTTCAACTACAAAGTTTGCTCTCTGTTCTAATATTTCATGTCCAAGCGTTGTATACTCATCACCAAATTTTGTAGCCCATGATTTATCTTGAATAAAAGGATTTTTATTAGCTTTTATAGTTCTGTATTTTTTTGGAGCACCGTTAAGAATTTTTTTTAAAACTGTATTAGATTTTTCTGAAAACATTGCCTCAGGATCATGCTTTAAATCAAAAACTAAATGATAACCTTTGTATACTGGATGTTCACAAAGATAACTTGAAGTAAATTGTCTAGTTCGACCGAAAAATGTTTCAGGGTGACAAAAATAATCAACATCTTTTATTCTTGATAAAACATTTTTCTTATCATTAAGACTAATACATTTTTTAAATAACTCTGGATTCTTTTTACTCACTAATTCCATTAGTTTATTCATTCCCAAAGTATCTGCCTCTGCTGTATGAGCTTTATCTCCAAGGTCAAAACCATTCATCCGACATAAACTACTTAATTTAAAAGTTTTATTAGATTTTTCATTTAATTCGATTGCAATTGTATTTGGAGAATAAAAATCAAAATTTTGTAGAATTGGTAAAGAATCTATTTGTTTGGCATTTCCTGTTGAAAATATCCAAGGCCATGTAAAGAGATTGGTAAAAAGGTGCGTAGATGTTAGCATATAATCGAATTGGTATCCGTTGTGCGCACAAAACAATACAGGCCCTTTATTTATCCAAGAGATAAATTTATCATTAGTTTTTTTCGTTAAATCAAAATTAGAGAAGGGGTGTTTATCAACTTCGAAAGGATCCATTCCATTTACTAAGAAACTATCTATCTCATATATTCTAGATTTTCTAAGACGAGCTGCACAATTAAATTCCTCAATTAATTTAAAATTTTTATCAACAAATAATGCTGAAATAGTTAAAATATCAGCATGTGATCTTCCACTGTTTGTTTCACAGTCAAAAAATATATAATTATAATCCATCTTATGCAGTTTCCTTCTCTAAAATTTTGTTAATTGTTGTTTTTTCCTCTGAAAATAAATCGGGTGTGTTATCAATATATTTTTCAAATTTTATATCTTTAAAACTATTACATTTCCAAACAACTTCACCAAATATATTCAGATCTTCCAGAGCAACGTTTTGATCACTATAATTCTTATTATCTGAAATAATTGTAACCAAAGTTCTCTTAGGTAGTTTTAAAAATTGCAGCCTTCTAACAGAAATTTTTTCATTTATATTTAGTGCATAAATACCATCTTCATATTTTTGTGGCAGTATATTATTTTTAAATTTCACTATTAATGCAATATCATTTTTATTAAATGTTCCTTGCATATTATCTTCGTCTACATTCATTAAAACTAAATCATCATATTTTTTTATATTTAAATTTCTTTTTATAAAATCTTTTGAAAACAAAATTTTTTCGTTTGAATTTAAAACAGGTAGTTTGAAAGTCTCATGGGGTGCAACAAAGTTTTCCATATAATGTTTTCTTAAAATTTCTGCGTGAAGAAAAAAATTTTTTATAGATTCTAATAATTTTTGGTTTTGAATATTTTTTAAAGCTTCATTAGGACTAACTCTCGATCCATCTTCAATCCCATTTTTATAATCTTCATACTCTTCAATAGACTCTCTTATTCCTGGCATTGCTAGATTAATGTATTCTTCTTCAAAATAATCTGCATCATGAACAAATTGTGAATTTGACAATCTAATTAAGAGCATACAATGGTGTTCTAGGCATGGCATGATTAATTTTTTAACTATTTCCAAATCCTCACAATTGTTTAGTAACTTATAAAACTCGTGGTTATCTACATGATCTAATTTTTTAAAATAGTTAAACTTGCTTATTTTTTGGGACTTATCCCAAAAGGAAGTTTGAGAAGTTGCAACTGAACTAAGAAAGAAAAAAGCAAAACTTGGTGGAAAATTTATGTCTGAGTATTTATAAATATAGGTATCTAGTGATTTTTGATGCTTTCCTAACAAGTAGCTACATTGAGCTTTAGTTAAATTTGATAACTTTAGTACTTTTAGAAGCAATTCTCGGTTTTTTTCGTTAATAATTGTATTCATTGGATTTGTTGATTCTTTATATATAGTACTTTATATAGAAGTAAAATTTATTTGTAAATAGATATTTTTACTGTTGACAACAGTAATTTTATTATATATATTGTTCTCAATGATAAAAAATATTGAACACTTAAGTTTACTTCATTCCTTTCTTTCTGCTTTCTGTTGGAAGTGCTTAAGCTTAAATATTTCAAAATCATATATTGAAAACTCAGGTTCTCATTTTTTTTATCTCAATCCTTTCTGTTGTGAGAATCTGAGCTTCAATATCTTAAAGGAGCATCATGAAAGATAAATATTATTATGTTTTAAAAGATTGCCTTACTCATCGAGAAAACTGGGCAAATGATCAAAAGAATTACTTAAAGTTTAGAGGTTTAATTGCTGAAGCAAAAAAAAGAAGGTTTCGAGATAATAAGCTTATATTTACAATCTATAGTTTAATTTACCTACCCATTATAACACTTAATTTTTTTCAAAAGATCAGAGAACACTCTCAATATCACAAGGCCCTTAGTGAAATTGAGGTTTTAAAAGAAGAGCTTAATAAATATGAGGTGCCACAAATCAAATATAGGAGAAAAAATGCCAAAAATTAAAAAGAATAGTAAAAAAAAAACAACAAACGTTATTCCTATTAATAAAAATATAGTAGAGGCAGAAAATGCTACCCAGTTGTTATCTATAGAAGACCAGGAGCGTGAAAGAACTAATAAATTTGCTAGAAAAATATGTGATGAAATCGATGAATTTGTTAAAGAATGTAGAATGAATACTGATTTTACCTATTATCATTTTCTTTATCACATAAAACAAAGAGCAATATTAAATGTCTCTTACAATTTATTTAAACATGTAAATGAAACATCTACTGATGAAGTTACAAAGAATATGTCTGAATATTTAAATGAAAATGCACCTGAGTTGAAATTAGATGCAGCAAACAATACAATACAATAAAGGAATCAATTAATGAATTTAATTACAATATTAGTAACAGCAGCAATAACATCAATTCTATGGTTAGCTTATATTAAGTTTTTTCAAAAAAAAGATAACTCTGAAGAAATTGAAAACTTAAGATTAAAAGATGAAGAGTTAAAAAATCAAAAACATCAAATGGAATTATTGGAAGCTGAAAAGAATTCAGAGGCTGATTTATTAAAAGAAAAAATTAATAGTCTTGAGGAGCTTAAAAGCAATGTTGAAGATAGTTTAAAAACTGAAAGAGCAACTAGCGCTGAGCAGCTTAAAAGCTTAGGAAAAGTTGATGAATTTAAAACTGTGCTGACTACTAATATGACAGAACATTCTAAAATGATTAAAGATCAACAAACATTTATTGACAAACTTACGGGAAATTCAAAATATCAAGGAGATTTTGGTGAAAAATTTCTAGAACAATCCTTGCAGTTTCATGGTTTTAAGTTGGGTATTGATTATACCAAACAAAAGAAAGAAGAAGTTTTGAATATAGAAGATGATACCACGCAAACAGTTAAGCCAGACATAGTAATAAATTTAGCTGATGGAAATCATATTATATGTGACTCAAAAGTTTCATTAGATAATTGGAAAAAATTTGTAATGGCAACAGATGATCAAGAAAAAGATGAGCAATTTAAAAAACATGCTTTAGCTGTTAGAAAACATATCGATGATCTATCGAAAAAAGATTATATGAAAAATTTAAAGAAAGATGTTTTTGAAAAAGTAATAATGTATATGTGCCATGAAGCTGCTTACTTAGCAGCTTTAGAACATTTTCCAGATCTTTATGAATATGCTTATAAAAAAAACATATTACTAGTAGGACCTAAAAACCTTTTAGCAATAATCTCTATTGTTCAAACTATTAAAGACAAAGAAAAACAAATCAATGGTGTGAAGGAAATTACAGACACTGCTACTCACTTAATGGATAAATATTCAGTTTTAAAAAAGTACCTTATCCAAACAATGAATAGTTTTAATAGTCATGGGGAAAGTTTAAAAAAAGTTATCAATGGTGCATGGGCTGGAAAAGCTAGCTTGGAACAAAGAATTGAAAAACTACAAGATCAGGGAATCAATCCTTCTACTCCAATACCAAAAACAACTCCCATGCAGGATAAATTATTAGAGTTTGAGGAAAACTTAACCAAGGATAAAGATAACTTAAATTAATTCTCGGAGATTATATGCAAAATAATCCTTATAATTTAAAATTATTTGAAGAAATACCTGAAGGATATTTGGATACTGATGGATTTTTAGAATTTTTAATAAAAAACAAGATATCCGTAAGAAAAGATAATCTACCAAGGTTTAGCTTTAATCATAATATTAAAATGTGTAAATTTAAAAGAGAGGGTTCAGGAGGTTCTGTGCCAACAGCTTATAAAATCCTTTCTTTGACAAAAATCAACGAAATTAAAAAAATTATGTTTTTAAGTAATAATACTTCTCTTGGAATAGAAAATGTTAAGAATAAAGAAAAAAAAATCTTGGAAATATTTGATAAAGCTGAAAACAAAAAAGAATCAAAATCTTCTATAGCTGATAAAGTAGCTAAAGCTCTTGGAGTGCCTTGTAATAGAAAATTAGTTAGAAGAGTTTTGAATGAAAAAAGGTCTTCTAGATTAAGTAAATTATTATAAATTATATAAAAAAATAAAGTTAATAGTTGAAAAATTGAACTTCAATCAATACATACGTAGGATACAAATTTTAAATTTAGATTAAAAGGATAAATTATGCTTATAGATTTTAAAGATGAAGACTTTGAAAATAAAATTAAACAAGAAGATGCATCAGTCATACAATTTTCGGCAGCGTGGTGCGGGCCATGTAAAAGTTTGAAGCCCATAATGGATAAGTTATCAGAAGAGTACAAAGAAAAGTGTAACATGTATTACGCTGATATAGAAAATAATGGGATCAACACAGGTTCCGCTGCTGGTATTCGTGGCGTTCCCACATTAATTTTGTATAAGAAGGGAATTGAAATTTCGCGTAAGGTGGGTGGTGCCCCAGAGGGCCATGTAAAAACGTGGCTAGACGAAAATCTTTAGTTTAAATTTAATACTTCACCTGCAAGGTATAAAGAACCAGTTATTAATAAAAGATCATTTTTTTTTAATGGTATTGATTTAATAGCTTCTTCTATACTTGCTTGATATTGAACATTAGGGTGGTTTTTAAATTTATCTCTTAGTTCTAAACCTTTGATAGCATTAATTTGATTGGGTATGTCTATTGTTGTTATTGAGGAGATATCTTTTAAGTAGCTAATATATTCTTCATGTCGCTTGTTAGACATCATTCCAATAATTAGATGCTTATTACAATCTAAACTTTGAAGATATTCGTTTAATGCTTTAGCTCCACCTTCGTTATGGCTTCCATCAACTATTAATTTATTATTTTTAACAAGTTCTTTTAATTTACCAGACTTAATTTCCTGAAGTCTTGCTAAACTAGATATTTTAGTAACACCTCTTTGAATATGCTCATCCTTGATGCCAATATCTAAAGTTCTTAAAGTTGCTATTGCTGTTGAGATATTTTCTAATTGATATTGACCAAGAACATTAGGTATTGGAAGTTTTAATCCACCAAATTTATCCTCATAATAAAAGGATCCATTTTCATTTACAGAGTAACTAAAATCATCATTAAAAAACACTTTATTAGATTTATTTTGAGAAATAGTTTTTTTGATACAATCCATTGTCTCTTTAGTGCTTTGTTTAGCTACAATAATATTTGAATTTAAAAGTGTAGATGTTTTTTCAAATACAATTTTTTCAATTGTTCTTTCATCTTTTGGGAGCCAGTCAGTGTGGTCAATAGAACATGAGCATATGACACTAGCTAAGTTTTCTTTAAGTATGTTAGTTGCATCAAATCGGTGAAACAAGCCAGCCTCTACAAGGTTAATGTTGTCAGGGTACTGAGCAGCTTTATAAAAATAAGATGCTGTTAATATTTCAAAGAATGTAATTGGTTTATTTTCATTAAAACTTTCTATTTCTTCAAATAAATCAGCTAACTTATCATCACTTAATTCCTCATTATTGAATACAAATCGTTCATTTATTTTTAGAATATGAGGGCTAGTGTAAACATTACAATTGAAATTAGCTTCTTTTAATATAGCAAACTTTGCATTGATTGAGCTGTTCTTGCCATTGCTACCCACCACAGATATGGCTTTAATTTTGTCTTGAGGATTACCTAATTTTTTACAGAGTTCTTTAATACGATCTAAACTAAGATCTATTTTTTCTTTAGGATGCTTCTCTAGTAAGCGATTGAGAATCTTCTGTAGTTTCATTTTTTTCAGAACTTATAGCAGAATTTTGTTTTAACAATATTGATAATAAAGTTCCTATTTTTGATGAAAGATCTTTTCTATCTACGATCAAATCTACAAAGCCTGATTTCTCGAGATATTCAGATTTTTGAAAACCCGGCGGCAACTGTTCGTTTACAGTTCCTTGTATAACTCTGGCCCCAGCAAATGCTATAAGAGCACCTGGCTCTGCAATATGAATATCACCAACCATTGCATAACTTGCGGTAATTCCTCCAGCAGTTGGATCTGTGAATAGAACTAAATAAGGTAAATTATGTTTTTTCAATTCGTTAATTGCTAAAATTGAACGAGGCATTTGGCTTAAGCTAATCATCGAAGCTTGCATACGCATTCCCCCACCACTTGTGCAAATTAGCAAAGGTTGTTTGTTTTCTATTGCATATTGTGCAGCAAAAAGAATAGCTTCACCTTCAGCAGCTTCAATTGATGCTCCTAAAAAATCAAAGTCAGAAGCGATAGATGTAATTTTAATATTGTTAATAGAACCGGTTGCAACAACCATACTACATTTTAGTCCTGTTTTTTTTCTGGCACTTTTTAATCTCTCTTTGTATGGCTTACTATCTACAAATCCAAGAGGATCATCTTGTGGCAAAGGAGTTTCTAAAATTTCATAATTATTCTTACCAAATAATATATCAAATCTTTGACTTGGTTTAATTCGATGATGTTTATTACAGTCTGGGCATACCCATAAATTATTAGCTAAATCTTTTTTTAGTATTGGCCCTTTACAACATGAAGTCCAATCACTTTTAGCTATATCTTCCTTAGAAGCTCTCTCATGAAAAGCAGTTTTAATTTTCTCACCTGCCTTAATTATTTTTGTAATCCAGTTCATATAATTTTATTTTTCAATCTCTTGACGATATTAGTAACATTTGTGACAGTATTTTGTCTTTTATTAATTGAATTAGAAATTTCCTTACAAATTGCACTTCCAACAACTAATCCATCAGCCTTTTTAAGCGATTTTATTGTTTTTTCAGTAATTCCGAATCCAATTACGACGTTCTTAGATTTATTTTGATTTTTTATTTTTCTGTATCTCTCCAGTATTTTTTTAGGTGAAACTTTCAATTTGCCTCCAGTTGTAGAAAGCATACTTATATAATAAATCATATCATGAGAGTCCTTGATTATTTTTTTTAATCTTATCTTAGATGTGGTTGGGGATACTAATTGAATAAAGTTAATTCCTTTTTTTTTACATTTAGCAGCAAAATTTTTGTTTTCTGGATAAGGTAAATCTACAACAATTAATCCATCGACTTTTGATTTTTTACATTTTTCTAAAAATTTATTTTCATTGTATTGAAAAATCATGTTGTAATAGCCCATTAGAATAATAGGTTTATCTTTTTTTTGGCTTTTAAATTCTTTAGCTATTGAAAATACGTCATTAATTTTAATTCCATTCTTGATAGCACGATAAGCACTAGTTTGTATTTGGCCACCGTCTGCAATAGGCGTGTTATGTGGAAATCCTAATTCGCAAATGTCTGCATAATTAGAAATTGATTTTAATATCTCTAAAGATCTTTTTTTAGTATTATCACCAGCTACGGTGTAAGTAAGTAAAGCTGGTCTATTTTCACTTTTTGCATTTTGAAAAGCCTGATTAATTAAAGAAGTCATTATTTTTTACCCAATCTTTCTCTTAAAATATCTCTATCTTTTTTTGCATCACCACATGAATTTACAATTATAATTGTATCTTTACTTAATTTAGGAGCAATTTTAATTGCCTCTGCAAATGCATGACTTGGTTCTAAGCTAGGATTCAAATTTTCAAATTTGGTTACCATTTGATGTGCATCTAATGCTTCTTCATCAGTTACATATGTATATCTTGCTCTTTTAGTATCCTTTAAAAAACAGTGCATAGGACTTACACCAGGATAGTCTAGTCCAGCACTTATAGACTCGGTCTCATTTATTTGTCCCTCTTTATTCTGACATACATAAGAGGCTGCTCCATGTAATATTCCAATTTTAGTTTTACGGCTTAATGGAGCTGCGTGCAGTTTTGAATTTTTAGGTCCACCCGCCTCAACACCAATTAATTCAATCTGTTTTTTATCATAGTCAATAAACTCACTCCAAAATCCATATGCTGAACTTCCGCCGCCAACACAGTTAATCAATTTTATTTTATTTGGTATTTTTTTAAATTCTGATTTTAATTGTACTTTTAATTCTCTAGAAATTTGCGCTGTGCTCCAGCCACAGATTTTAACAAATATATTTGGACCAACGGTACTTCCAACACACATGTGGGTGTTATCACAATTTGATACCCAGTATCTCATACATTCACTTACAGCATCAACTAGCGTTTGGCTTCCAGAGTAAACAGGAACTATTTCAGCTCCATTCTTTCTCATTGCATCGCAGTTAGGTTTTTGTCTTTTAATATCTTTCGCGCCCATGAATATTTTGCACTTAAGGCCAAATTTTTTAGCTGCCATACTTAACATTTTTCCCGCATAACCTGCTCCGGTGTCTCCGACTATGTATTTTTTACCCATCGCCTTACAAATAAGAGCATGAACAGTTGCATTATATATCTTGTGCGCGCCTCCGTTTGCTTCAGATACAACTTTCGCCCAAATTTGAGCACCACCTAGTTGATTTGTTAAATTATTAAGTTTTACAAATGAAGTAGGAGCTCCTATATAATTTTTGAAATAATGGTCTCTTTTTTTAAGAAATTTTTTATCTTTTCTTAGTTTTTTAAATTCGTTTGTTAAATCTTCGACAGGCTTTTTTAAGGTCTCAGGAATAAAACTTCCTCCAAATTTACCACCCCAAAAACCGTGTTGATCATGCTGATCAATTAATGGAATTCCTTTTTTAAGTTTCATTGTGTACCTGTTTTATCTTATTTAAAAATATATCTATTTTGGATTTATCTTTTACCCCAGAAGTTTCCAGACCCCCAGATATATCTATAATATCTGCTATTTTTTTATAATTTTCAAGATTATCATTTATTTGTATGTTGCCAGCTAGCATTAATGGTTTGTTAATCTTTATTTTTTGAATAAGTTCATGGTCAAAAGCCATACTTTTTTCGTAGCCTTTGCTGTCAAATAAATAAATATCAGTTACTTCAGAAAATAAATTATGTTTTTGAACATCATTTTTATCTTTTACAGTTAAAGCAGTAATAATTTTTCTATTATACTTTTTTTTAATTTCTTTGATCTCTTCAGGTGTACAGTCATATAATTGATAATAATCAAAAGGGAGATGTTTAATTTTCTCTAAAATATCTTCATCAGGTTTAACAAGCACAGCTACAAAATAAGAATTCTTTTTATCTAATTTTAATAATTCATTTAGCTTTTCAATCTCAACATATCTTGAGCTTTTTTTATAATTACAAATAAAACCAATAAATTGAGGTGGATATTGATGATTAATTATAAAATCAAGAGTATTAAGATCTGAGATCCCACAAATCTTAGAACCTTTCATTAGTTTAAATGATTGATTAATGTTAGAATATTATTTTTAATGTTGCCTTTAGTAATTGGTCTTCCAATAACAAGCCAATCACTTCCATTTTTGTATGCCTGTTTAGGGGTTAAAATTCTTTTTTGATCATTTAATTTTGAATCAAATCTTATTCCAGGTGTAATGATTTCTTTTTTGAATACTTTTCTAACTATTTTTACTTCTTGTGCACTACAAACAATAGCGTCTAATTTTGCTTTATTAGCTAACTTAGCTTGTTGGTAGACTAATTTTTTAACATCTTTATTAAAACCAATTTCTTTTAGAGCTTTATTATCTATTGATGTTAGAATAGTAACTCCTACTAATTTAGTTCTACCAGAGGCTCTCTTGGCAGCTTTTAATGCTTCCAATCCAGAACTAATGTGCATAGTACAATAATTAAATTTAAGATCTTTAATTGCCTTTATAGCTGAAGCACAAGTATTTGGGATATCTGAAAATTTGTAATCTCCAAAAGTTATTTGATCTTTTAATTGTGAAACAAATTTTCTTCCATTTTTGGAATTTAAAAACTCTAATCCAAACTTGTAACCTATCTTTAATTTGGAAGTATTTGATTTTTTTATTATTTCTTTAATTCTTGGAATATTTGTGCTGTCACAAGCTATGAATATTTTATTCTTCTTCATTGTTTAATTTTTTAAACAAGTCTTTTGACATTTTAAAGTGAATTGTTTTTTTTTGAGGTGTATTGACTTTCTCTCCTGTTTTTGGATTCCTTGAAATTCTTGCTTTTTGGATATTCGTTGAAAAAACACCAAAACCCCTTAATTCAACACGATCTCCTCTTCTAAGGGCATTTTTAATTTCACTAAGAATAATATTGGTAAATTTTTCAAGGTCTTTTTTTAGAAAATTAGGATAATTATTTGAGAGTTGTTTTAAAAGCTTTGATTTTACAATAGCCAATTTTAATCTTCTTTTACTCTTTATCTTCTTCTTTTTTCTTTAAATCTTCAGAAAGTGATGAGAACGGTAAGTTTTTACCTGAACCTTCAGATCCATATTTGTCTAAAGCTTCTTTTTTCTCAATTTCTTCTTGTAATTTAATACTTAATGTAACTTTTCTTTTGTCTGAATCAAGATCAGCTATTGCACAATCAAGTTTTTCACCACCTGTCCATCTACTTGGTCTTGCATCGGCTGCATTAATTGCAATTGCCGATTTTTTAATCTGAAAATCCATTTCACAACCTTCAGGTCTAACCATTAATCCTTTATTGTCAGTTGAGATTACTTTGACTGTGATTGTTTGGTTTTTAGCTTTGTCTTTAAACCACTCAAAAGGATCTGCTTGTGTTTGTCTTAAACCGACTCTAATTTTTTGTTCTGAAACTTTAACTTCAAGTACTTTAACTTTAATTTTATCTCCTTTTTTATATTTTTCTAATTCTTGCTCGCCATTATTTAAGTATGTTAAATCATTACAATGTAAAAATGCATCTACATCTAAGTCTTCTACTTTTACAAATAATGAATACTCATTTTTATTAACTACTTCACTTTCAATAATAGTTCCAACAGGGTATTTTTTCTCAAAAGTTTCAAATGGATTTTCTTGCGTTAATCTGTGTGAGATTGCAACACGTCTTTTTTCTTTATCTATTTCAGTAATCACACAATCTATCTCATCACCAACTTTAAACATTTTTTTTGCAGAAATATTTTTTTTAGTCCAACTAAGTTCACTAGAATGAAGCAATGTTGTAAGACCTGGTTCTAGTTCACAGAATGCGCCAAAATCCATTAATTTAGAAACTTTAACTTTATAAATTTTATTTAATTCATAATTTTCAATATGCTCAAAAGGATCAGGTGATAATTGTTTCACCGAACAACCAACTTGTAATTTATCTTTATCTACAGTTATAACTTTTAGATCATGCTTTTCACCAATATTAAATACTTCATCTGGATGGTTTACTCTTGAATAAGAAATTTCTTGTAAATGAACCAATACATCTAATTCACCGTTAACACTAAAGAAACATCCAAATGAACTGTAACCCTTGACTTCAGCTCCCTTAATAATGTCTCCAACTTTATATTTTTCTATAATTTTTGCTTTATCTTCTTTTTTGAAAGATGAAATGATTTCTCTTCTTGAAACACATGCGTTTCCTCTAACTTTATCTAATTTAATCAGTGCAAATTTTTGTGGTTCATTCATTAAATGACTTATATCTTTTAATGGCTTATCGCTTATTTGCGATCCTGGTAAAAACATTAAAGAGCCAGTATCTATATGTTCAACAATGCATCCACCCTTACATTTAGATGTAATTTTACCCATGATTGGTTCATTTTTCTCATATGCTTCTACAAGTCTATCCCAACCTTTGATTTTTTGAGCTTTACTAGCAGAAACTAAAACTTCACCATGTTTATCTTCAATTTTTTCTAATAATACTGATATTGTTTCACCCACTTTTATTTTATCAGCTAGACCCATGCTTTTTAGTTCGTTGATATCTAAAACAGGTTCACTTTTTAAACCTTCAACAAATAAGAAAACAAACTTTTCAGTAATTTTGTTAATCTTACCTTCAATAATTTTTCCTTCTTCAATTTGGACTTTTGAAAGTTGGCTGTTTAATAGTTTTTCGAATTCTTGAGATGCTGTGCTTGATAAGTCTTTATAAATTTCCATTAAATATTAATTTTTTTGTCTATAATTTTTTTTATTTTTAAAAAACACGCTCTTTTAGATAAATTTGTGGTGTTAATCAATACCGAATCTTTTGTTTTCTTAAGGGGTGAAATTCTTCTATTGTAGTCACTTTTATCCCGTTTTTTGATACTTTTAAGCACTTCATCATAAGAAATTATTTTTTTTAAACTTTTTAGTTCTTTATATCGTCTTAAGGCTCTTGTTTTTACACTGGCAGTAATAAAAAACTTAAACTCAGCATCGGGCACAATATTGTAGGTGATATCTCTTCCATCCAAACATGACCCATCATATTTTTTTGGTGGATTGTATGCGAAATTTAATTGAAAAGAATGTACAAGTTTTCTTGTTAATTTTACTTTTGATATTATAGAAGCTTCTGTACCTACTTCATCAGATAATAGTGCCTTTTTAGCTAAGTCTTTAACTCTTAAAGATTTTATTTTTGATTTAATAAATTTTTGATTGAATTTTTTAGGATACTTTAATTTTAAGTATGCAATCATTCTATATATTTTTCCTGTATCTAGATAAAATAGATTGTAATGTTTTGATATAGCTTTTGCTAAAGTTCCAGCTCCAGCTGCTGCTGGTGAATCAATTGCTATTTTTAAAATATTTTTTCTTTTGATCATTAATTTTTTATTTGATTTAAAATTTTTAAAAAACTAGGAAAAGACGTTTTAATTGAGTCTTTATCATGTATGTGCCACTCACCACCAAATGAAAGACTTGCAACAACACAAGTCATAAACACTCTATGATCTTTTAAGTAATTTTTAATTACTATCTTTTTTTCTACTTTTAAATTCGGGTTACCAAAAATTTTTATAGAATTGCTTGTTACAATATTTTTTACACCCATTAAATCAAGAATTTTTGCACCCCATTTTAGTCTAGGACTCTCTTTTTGGTTTAATTCAGCTAAATCTTTAAAATATGAAACACCTTTAGCTTTAGCAGCCAATATAAATATTATTAAAAATTCATCAATTGCACCACTATTAAATTTTGTAGGACAATTAATAGCTCTAAGTTTTTTTCCACCTTCAACTTTAATATCAGCAATTTTTTCACCTTTATAAATTTTTTGATTTTGAAAAATAATTTTTGCACCCATCCTTTTTAAAATAGAAATGACAGCTACTCTTGAAGGATTAATATTTACATTTTTAATGAGTAATTTTGAATTTTTTGACAATGATGTTAGAATGATAAAAAAAGCACTAGAGCTGATATCTGATGGAATAATATAATTAAATGCTTTAATTTTGTTTACTTTTTTTACTTTTATTAAGTCATAAATTTTATTGTTCTTAACTGTAATTGGTAATTTAAGATGTTTACACATCAGTTCAGTATGATTTCTTGATTTTTTTGCTTTAATAATCGTAGTTCCTTCAGTTCTCATACCTGCAAAAATTACGGCACTTTTACATTGTGCTGATCCTTTGTTTTCTAGATAAGATATAGGCTTTAAATTTTTTGGACTATTAATAGTTAAAGGTAAGTTTTTTTTATTTTTTAATTTAAAAATACCTCCAAATTTACTTAAAGGGTCCGATATTCTTTTAAAATCTCTTGTTGATAAACTTTTATCACCAATAAGCTTTATTTGTTTTGTAGTATTAATTAAAAAACCAAGAATAAGTCTTCCTAGTGTTCCTGAATTTTCAGCATTAAGAGTAAGATTATTTTTGTATTTATATCCGTCAATTCCTTTTCCATAAATTTTACAGAAATTATTTTTTATAATAACTTTAATCCCTAATTTCCTAACTGTTTTAATCGCCGCTTTAACATCATCAGAAAGTAATAAGTTTTGAGCTTTAGAATTTCCATTTGCTAGTGATGCAAGTAAAACCCATCTAATACTAATACTTTTGTCTCCACTAACAAATATTTCTTTATCAAAATCTTTTAATCTTTTTTTTATTATTACTGGGCTGGACATTAATACCTATTTGAAGCTAAAGCTCTCACCAAAATAAGCATTTTTTGCATTAATATTATTTACTAATTCTGAAGGTGTATCTTGAGCTATAACTTTTCCATTATTCAAGATCATTGCAATATCAACACACGCAAGCAAATCTCTTGCTTGGTGATCGCATATACAAATTGTAATTGAGTTTTCTTGTTGTAAATTTACTATAGTTTCTTGCAACATTTTAATAGTTAAAACATCTAGTGCAGCAAAACATTCATCTAAAAGAAGTACTTTTGGATCACTTAGGAGAGACAAAGCAATTACTAATTTTTTCTTTTGTCCACCAGATAAAAATTTGGCTTTAATATCTTTTAAGTTATCAAGTTCAAACTTTGAAATTAAATAATTAATCTTATCGTTTCTAAAATTTTTATCTTCTATTACAATTTCACTTATAGCTCTAAGATTATCTTGGAGAGTAAGTTCATTAAAAAAACCTCCATACTGAGGAACGTAACCAACTTTAAATTTTTTGCTTCTTAGGTAAATTGGATATTGAGTTACATCTTCTCCATTAATTTTAATAATTCCACTCTTAGGACCAATTAATCCCGTGATAAGATTAAAGATTGTAGATTTACCGACACCATTTGGTCCAAGCATTCCAAAAATTTGACCCTCGTTGATTTTAAAATTAATGTTATCTAAAATTAGTCTATTTCCGTAAGCTAAAGAAACATTATTAAATTCAATTACTGAATTTATTTTTTTAAATGATTTAATTCTAAATTTTTTTATAACAGCCATTTTAATCTTTGCTTTTTATATTCACTTTTTTATTGTCTTTATACATAAATATTTTTGTGTCTTTAGTGGTAATATTAATTTCAATAACATCTGCTTTTAGAATATTTTCAAGATTTGTATAGACTACTTTTCTTGAAATAATCATTGAATTTCTTTTTAATGAAAAATCAAGATATTCGCCTGAAATTTTATTATCTAAATAAGTAATAATTACATTTTTTGAAAAAATAGTATCAAAATTATTAGTATTATATTTTCCATAGTCTGAAGTTATAGTAACGTTATTTGAGTTTGTTAATTTAACTACAGCCTTTACATCTGTAAGAAATATTGTGTTAGGATTATCATAATCAATTTCACCTTTAACTGCATTTACGGTGTATTCGTTTCCTCTGACATCTTTTGATGAATAATTAACATCTTCGATTATATTTGATTTATAAGTTTCTTCTAAAACTTCTTTTTCTATTTTAGCAACGCTCTCTTTTTTTGAGTACTTAAGATATATAATTAATGTAAAAATAAGTGAAAATATAATTAAAAAAAATATAATATTTTTTTTTTTCATTTACACAATATTAGACGCAAGAATATTATGTATGTGAATTACTCCAATTGTCTTAGACTTATCCTTTATATTAAAAACACTTAAAGAAGTAATTTTTTTATGATTCATAAGCGCTAGTGCTTTAGCAGCCAACATATCTTTATCAACACTTATAGGGTTTTTAGTCATTACATTTTTGACTTTTAAAGAATGAAAATTATTTTTCTTTGTTTTAAACCTTCTGATTTGACCATCGGTTATAATACCAATTGTTTTTTTATTTTTATTTTGAATAATCAAAAAACCTAATTTCTTTTTATTTAAAATTTCCAAAGCTTTTTTCATATTAATATTATCTTGTACAAAAGGAATTTGAGCACCAGTAACCATTAGATCTTCAACTGTTTTAAGTTTTAAGCCTAAATTACCAGCAGGATGAATTTTTTTAAAATCTAATTTTCCAAAATTCTTATATTGCATAGCAGCTATAGCTAGAGCATCACCAAGAGCAAGTTGAACAGTAGTGCTTGATGTTGGAACTATACCTCCTGACTCAACTACTTGTGGAATTAATAATTTTATGTCTGAGGCTTTGTACAAAATAGAGTCTTTCTTTGACATTATTCCAATCAATAATACCTTATTTCTATTTGCATACTGTATAATATTTTTAAGTTCATTAGTTTGTCCAGAATAGCTTAATAATATTAAAACATCTTTTTTTTGAATAGATCCCAAATCTCCATGAGATGAGTCACTTGCAGATAGATTAAACGCAGGTGTCCCCACAGAAGAAAGTGTTGCTGCTATCTTAGATGCTATTAGACCACTTTTCCCAACCCCGCATACAATTACCTTGGATTGACATTTTGCTATTTCGTTTACAGCTTTATTAAATGAATTATCAATTTTTTTTTTTAATTTTTGTAAACTTTTAATTTCTAATTCAATTACGTCTTTAGCAATTTTTGTAAATTTTTTTTTGTTCATTGATGTGACCAAATATCATCTTTGAATAAAGCTAGGTCAAGATCAACTCTAATTTTTAAAAACTTTAAACAATCTTTATAAAGCTTTATTCTGTTTTCTCTTTCAAGTATTTTGATTAACTCTTCGTGTATTTGATGAAGATAAACAACATCATTTGCACAATATTTTAATTGTGCTGGTGTAAGTGTACCCCCAAAATCAGAACTTTGAAATTGTTTGCTTACATCAATATTTACAAACTCTTTAATTAATGTTTTCAACGAATGATTATCAGAGTAAGATCTGGCTAATTTAGATGCAATTTTAGTATCTAGAATATTATTTGTTTCAGTTTTTAAATAATATTTAATATGTGCCATATCTGCTCTGCCATAATGAAATATTTTTGTAATAGCCTCATCTTTAAGTATTTTTATTAAATTTGGTGCTTCATAATTGTCTCTATCAAGCTGAACAATATGAGCATCTGAATTTCCTGAGGATAATTGTATTAAACAAAGTGGGTCTCTTCTCACATTAAGACCCATGAACTCGCCATCAACTGCTAACACATTGCCTAAATCTAAATCTTCTGGTAAATCTTTTTGGTGCAATTTAATATTATTACTCATTTTTAAATATATATATGACGAATTCAAAGCATTGTCTAATTTTTGGAGGTAGTGGCCAAATTGGTCGAAACTTGATTAGAAAATTAACTAAAAATAATTATAGAGTAACTGTTGTAACAAGAAATATTCATCAAAAAAGCTACATTATAAAAACCCAAGCAAATGCAGGCTATATTGATATTGTAGAAGCCAATATATTTGATGAAAAAAAGATAAGAGCTCTTTTTAAAAAAACAGATATTTGTATTAATTTAATAGGAATATTATTTGAACAAAAAAAAGGAAATACATTTAAAAACATTCATTCCATTTTTCCATCTCTATTAGCCAAGCTTTGCAAAGAATATAACTTAAAACATTTTATTCATTTATCTGCACTTGGAATAAATGATGCTGTCGATTCTGAATATGCTAAAAGTAAATTAGAAGGAGAAAATCATGTTTTAAAAAACTTTCCATTGGCAACAATTTTAAGACCATCAATCGTTTATTCTGTAGATGATAATTTTACAACTAATTTTATGACA
Organism: uncultured Pelagibacteraceae bacterium; assembly: GCA_902567435.1. Lineage (GTDB taxonomy): Bacteria > Pseudomonadota > Alphaproteobacteria > Pelagibacterales > Pelagibacteraceae > Pelagibacter. Next base: position 14,955 of record CACFMU010000002.1, on the reverse strand, counting down.
CTTTTAAATAGATTACCAATATTTCCGCTTTACTATGGAGGAAAGACTAAATTTGCACCAATTCATTGTTCAGATTTAACTGATACAATTAATCATATTATTTCTAAAAATATTTATTCAAAAATAATTGAATGTACAGGGCCCGAAATAATATCTTTTAAGGAATTATTACAAAAGTTATTATATTTAATTAATAAAAAAAGAATTTTAATGCCTTTCCCTTTACCGTTAGCAAAATTTTCAGCAAGATTTTTCGAGTTATTACCCAACCCTTTGCTTACTAGCGATCAGCTAAGATTATTAAAATATGACAACATATTATCTGGGAAATATAAAACTAATTCAGAAATAGGAATTCCTAGTGTTAGGTATTTTGAAGAAGAGGTAAAAAAATATTGTTATATGTGGAGAGAGGGTGGACAGTTTTCAACTGAAAAATATACTTCAGGAGATTTAGAAAATAAAATTAACTAAATTATTTTAAGCTGACTGGATTTTTTTCTCAATAAAGTCAGGAACATCTTCTTTATTGGTAACTTCTTCTTTTTTACCTTTAGGCTGATAAGCATACAAAAGATGAAGCTTACAATAAGAGAAATCTTTTAAAGATGATCTACCACAAAAATAAAAATCCTTCTCATCTGGATGACCTATCGGCCATTTGCATGAGCTTTCATCAAGTTCCTCTAATTGCTTTGGATTTTCAGGTTCAAAATCTTTTTCAATAATCAAAGATTTAAATTTGCTTTTTCTTCCTCTTCTAGATTTGATATCTTTCTGCTCTTGTGAATTTTCGAAATTTTGATTAGATGTAGCTGCTCTTGTCTTTATTTTAGCAGACAAATTTAATCTATGAGCTTTCCCAATAACTGCATTTCTACTAATACCACCAATAATTTCTGCAATTTGACTAGCAGTATTTCCTTTGCCCCAAAGCTCTTTTAATTTATTAACTTTTTCTTCGTTCCAGCTCATTATCTATATGTAGTATTAATGTTTATAAAGAATACAATATACTGATACAATGAAAAATTAAACAAGCAAAATCTCATAGTTATCAACAAAAATGAGTTAAAATTGGATAATATGTATTTTCAATCATAACTTGTATCTAATAAATAAAATTTATAAATACTTAGTAAAATTATGAGCTATCTAGCAAAAAATTATAATAGAAAAAAAATTTCTTTTAAATATGGGAAGGGAAGCTTTCTGTATTCATCCAATGGAAATAAATATTTAGATTTTGTTCAAGGCATAGCTGTAAATTCTTTAGGTCATGCACACCCAAAGCTAATAAATACTGTTAACAAGCAATCAAAAAAACTTTGGCATGTTTCAAATGCGTTTCAAATCCCAGAAGGGGAATTATTAGCAAAAAAATTAGCCAAAAAGACTTTCGCTGATTATGTTATGTTTCAAAACAGTGGTGCAGAAGCAACAGAGGCGGCAATTAAAGTTGCTAGAAGATATTTTTATTCAATAGGTAAGCCAAAAAAAAATAGAATTTTATGTGTTAAAAATAGTTTTCATGGAAGAACTATAGCTGCAATTTATGCAAGTGGTTCAAAAAAAATGACTGAAGGTTTTGGGCCAAAGGTAAATGGCTTTGATCATTTTGAATTTGGTAATCATAGCTCTCTAAAAAAAAAGATTTCAAAAAATACAGCAGCCATAATGATAGAGACAATAATGGGAGAGGGTGGCATAAAAGTAGTGCCTGATTGGTGTTTAAAAGAGCTAAGAAAAATTTGTGACAAAAAAAATATATTGTTAATTTTAGATGAAGTTCAGTGTGGAATAGGAAGATCGGGTGATTTTTTTGCTTTTGAAAAATCAAAAGTAAAACCAGATATAGTCCCAATTGCAAAAGGAATTGGAGGTGGATTTCCAATAGGTGCAGTTTTAATGAATAAAAAAGTTGCTTCAGGAATGATAGCAGGAACTCATGGTTCTACTTTTGGAGGAAACCCACTTGCTATGTCTGTTGGTAATACAGTATTGGATATCATTCATAATAAAAAGTTTTTAGACAATGTAAAAAGAATTTCAAAATATTTTTTACTTAATCTCAATCTTATCAAGAAAAAGTATCCTAACGTTATAAATGAGATCAGAGGTAAAGGTTTATTAATTGGAATACAACTTAAGGCAGATCAAACAAAATTTATAAAAAAACTAATGGACAATAGATTGTTGACTATTAGAGCTACTGAAAATGTAGTTAGAGTTTTGCCGCCATTAAATGTAAAAAAAAGCGAAATAGATCAAGCTTTAAAGATAATCAATAAAGTTTGTTGGGAAATGAATTAAAATGAAACATTTTATAAATTTAAAAGATATTCCAGCTAAAGATCTTAAAAAAATTTTAACTGACGCAAAAAAAAGGAAAAATTTAAGAAAAAAACTAAGCACATTGGAGGTAGATAAAGGAGCTCCATTAAAGGGTAAAATGCTTATCCAAATGTTTGAAAAGGCGAGCTCGAGAACAAGAATTAGCTTTTATTTGGCTATTAAGCAGCTTGGTGGTGGAACATTAACACTTAGATCAAATGAACTTCATCTTGGACAAGGTGGAGAAAGCATAGCAGATACTGCAAAAATACTTTCAACTTATGGTGATGGTTTCATGTTGAGAACTGATAGTGATGAAAAAGTTGAGAGTTTCAAAAATCATTTAACAATACCAGTAATTAATGGTTTAAGTCCTTCTTCACATCCAACCCAAGTTTTATCTGATGTATTTACTGTTGAAGAAATAAAAAAAAAACCTATCTCAAAATTAAATATTTGTTGGATTGGAGACTCCAATAATGTTCTAGATAGCTTGTTAGCAGCTTCAGTTAAATTTTCATTTAAACTCAGCATAGGATGTCCTAAAAAATTTGAACCAGGTAAAGAAGTTAAGACCTGGGTTAAAAAAAATAATAAAAAAATATTTATTTACAATGATCCTAAAAAAGCAGTTAAAGGTGCTGATGTTATATTTTCGGATAAAGTTATATCTTTGAATGATAAAGTTAATAAAAAGAAAAAAATTCAACAATTTAAAAAATTTAGAATAGATAAAAAATTGATGAGTTTTGCGAAAAGAGATTGTATTTTTTTGCACTGTTTACCTCGTGGATCTGAAGTGAGTGATGAAATTTTTTTAGGAAATAAATCACATGTTTGGCAACAAGCTCTTAATAGAGTTCACGTTCAAAAGAGTATCTTATTATATTGTTTTGGGAAATTAAGGTAGTGATACTGGACTATCAGAATTTTGATTTAAGTATTTAATAACTGAGGCTCTATCTTTTTCTTTTCTTAATCCAGCAAATGCCATTTTTGTTCCCTTAATCCATTTGGCAGGCTTAATTAAATATCCGTTTAACTCTTCAAAAGTCCATTCTTTTTCATACGATGCTAAAGCTTTAGAATATTTATAATCTGTAACAGCGCCAGTTTTTCTTCCAACTACATTATATAAAGCGGGACCAATATTATTTTTTCCTCCCTTAACTATTGAGTGACATGCAGCACATTTTTTAAAAATTTTTTCACCTGATGCGACATCACCCATTGCCATTAATGCAGCAATATCAATTTTTTCTTCAACAGCTGTTTTAGCAGATGATGATACAGTCGTTGCTTGTTCTACTTCAACTGTGTAACCTGGAGTTTTAGGTTTTTCCACATGAAATATTACGTTAGATAGTTTTCCAATACCAATCACCAAAAGAGCAACCATTAGAACTGCTGCTACTATTTTATTAATTTCAAATGAATCCATTTTTGTACTTTTATTTTTGAACGTATATCACGATAAATTAAAAAATTACTAAATTTTAATGTATAAATTTGCCTCTATTACTATTTAAAATGTATAATAAATTGTAAATATAATGAAAACATTGACAATTATTCCATCAAGATTATCAGCCACTAGACTACCAGGTAAACCTTTGCTTAAAATTAATGGCTTATCCATCATCTCGCATGTATTTAGAAAAGCCAAAGAGGCAAATATTGGAGAGGTTGTTGTTGCTACTGAAGACCAGGAAATAGTAGATGATGTTATTAAAAATGGGGGTAAAGCTATAATTACAAGCAATAATCATAAAACTGGTACTGACAGAATATATGAAGCATTTAAGAAATTAGATATCAAAGATGTAGATTTAATAATGAATTTACAGGGTGACGAACCAGCAATTAACATTGATGATATTATCAGCTTAAATAAGAAAATGACTGTTTATCCAAGTCAAATGGGAACTCTTGCTGCTAATATAAAAAATGACAAAGATTTAGAAAATGAAAATATAGTAAAGGTTATTACTAAAAAAAATCTGAAAGATGAAGATTTTTCTAGTGCTGAGAATTTTTTAAGAAACTCCTCAAAAAAGAATAATATTTATCATCATATAGGAGTTTACTGTTATTCAGCCGAAACATTAGAAAGATTTGTAAAACTAGAACAATCTCAAAATGAAATTAAAAATAGATTAGAACAATTAAGAGCATTAGATAATAATATCCAAATAAATGTTTCTCTAGCTAAATCATCACCGATAGGAGTTGATACTGAAGAAGATTATCTAGCCTTAAAAAAAATTATGGAATATAAAGCCTAATGTCAAAAATATATTTTCAGGGTACTTTTGGAGCATATTCTCATTTAGCTGCTTTATCAGTTGATCCTGATGCAGAAATATTACCATGTAAAACTTTTGATGATTGTTTTAATAAAGCAAGTTCAGAAGCTGAGTGTAAAATAATCATCCCAGAGTCTAATAGAATTACAGGTAATATTGGCATAGAATATTTAATCTTTAAACATAGACTAAATATTTACGAAGAGTATTTTCAAAAAATTGAACATAATTTATTAGGACAACCTGGTGCAAAGCTAAGCGATATAAAAGAAGTATATTCTCATGCTCAAGGATTATCTCAATGCTCAAAATTTATAAAAGATAATAATATAACAGAGCATATCAGAGCTGATACCGCAGGCTCTGCAGAAATGATTTCTAAAACTAAAGATATTAAGCAAGCAGCAATAGCCTCTTCTTTAAGTGCTGAAATTTATGGTTTAAGCGTAATAAAAAAAAATATTGAAAATGAAAATGGCAACTTAACAAGATTTTTAATTATGGGTAAAAATATTTCACAACCAGAATTTGGAGATAAAAAATACATCACTTCTTTTTTATTTAAATTAAAAAGTAAACCAGCTGCACTTTATCAATCACTAGGAGGCTTCGCAATTAATGGAGTTAATTTAACAAAATTACAGAGCTATCCAGAAAAGAATACTTTTGACTCATTCTTTTTCTTATGTGAATTAGATGGTCATATCGAAGATCCAAAAGTTCAAAAATCCTTAGAAGAGCTTGGGCTTCATTGCGAAGATTTTCACGTTCTAGGTGTTTTTGAAGCAGATAAGTTAAGAGAAAAAAATAATTAATCTTTTCTTGTGGAATAGAAATTATAACTGCTATAATAGTTTTGGAGGCTAGAGGTGGATGCTGCTTGAACCCGACCAGATCTTAACGGAAGCAGTCGTAGAGACAGTTATTCAGGTTCTAGTCTCCTTAAAATAAACAAAATGAACAATAACTCAAAAGTATTAGCATTAAAATATAGACCACAAGTTTTTGATGATCTTATTGGCCAAGAAGTAGTGGCTGAAACTATAACAAATTCTATTAAAGCAGATAAAATTCCGAATGCTTATCTATTCACAGGAATAAGAGGAATAGGTAAAACAACAATTGCTAGAATTGTAGCTAAGTCACTTAATTGTTTAAATGGAATTGAAAATAAATGTAAAATTAAGTGTGAAAATTGTGAGGCAATAACTAATTCGAGTCATATTGATATACTAGAAATGGATGCGGCTAGTAAAACTGGAGTTGATGATGTTAGAGATTTAATTGAATTTTCAAGATATGGCCCAACTTCAGCAAAATATAAAATTTTTATAATTGATGAAGTTCATATGTTAAGTAAACAAGCATTTAATGCTTTGTTAAAAACATTAGAAGAGCCACCAGAATATCTTAAATTTATTTTTGCAACTACAGAAATTAAAAAAATACCAATTACAGTAGTGTCAAGATGTCAAAGATTTGATTTATCTAGAATTAAATCAACAGAGTTATTTGAATTTATTAAAAAAATTAAAGACAAAGAAAATGGCAAAGTATCAGATGAAGCTTTGAAGTTAATTGTTAAAATATCTGAAGGATCTGTAAGAGATGCACTATCTTTATTGGATAGAGGCCTACTAAGTTTAGAGCAAAATACTGAATTAGATTTAAATGCTGCACAAAAAATTTTTGGATATTTTGATAAATCTCAATTAATAAATTTATTTGAATTAATACTTAAAGGAGAAGAGAAAAAAGTTATTAATATTTACAGAAAAATTTATGATCAGGGGGTTGAGCCAAAAGTATTTATTAATGATTTTTTAGAAATACTTTATTATTTCAAAAATATAAATTCATTATCTCTAGAAAGTACAAATTTTTCACTTAATGATGAAGAGTTTTCAAAAATTAAAGAAATTTCTAATCAAGTAAACTCAGAAGTTTTAATTTTATTTTGGCAGTTTGCTGTATCTTCACTTGAAGAATTAGACATTGTCTCTAACCAGCATCTGTCTATAGAAATGTTTTTGATAAGATTGATGCATTTAAGTTCAATTAAGTTAAAGCAAGATACTCAAAAAGAGCAAATAAGCTACAATGTAGATGATCAAATTCACAAAAAAGAAAAAGATGATGGATTTGAGGACAATTCAAGAGCTATAAATCAAATAAAAAATGTAGCTCAAGAAGAAAAACATAAACCCGATCTTAAACAAGAAGTTGAAGCGATAGATAAAAATTTAATAAATTCATTTGAAGACCTTCTTGATATCTGTACTCGAAAAAAAGAAATTAAACTAAAATATGAATTAGAAAAAAATGTAAATCTTGTAAAATTTGAGAGAAATAGAATTGAAATTTCTTTTAACGATAACTTAGATAAAGACTTTGTGAAAGATCTTTCCTCAAAACTTTTTGAATGGACTTCTGAAAGATGGATTATTACCTTTAGTAAATCCAAAGGAGATATGTCAGTTAAAGAGAAACAAAGGAATAAAAAAGATGAACTGATTAATGAGGCTAAAAGTTCAGAGATCTATAGGATGGTGATGGAAAAATTTCCTGATGCAGAACTTGTAGACGTAAAGTTAAATGAAAAAGAAGAGGATAAAAATGACTGATTTTACAAAGATTTTGGATAAAGCGAAGGAATTAGAGGCGAAAATGAAAGAAAGCCAAGAAAAAATTAAGGAGATTAAAGCTGAGGGAGTTTCAGGGTCTAATTCAGTTAAAATAACTCTCGATGGTGAAGGAGAGATGCAAAAAATTGAATTATCTGATGAAATTATTAAAGAAGACAAGACAATAATTGAGGATTTAATTGTTGCTGCTCATAATAGCGCAAAATCACAATTGAAAACAAAAACCACAGAAGAGATTTCAAAAGCTACGGGAGGTTTCGGAATTCCTGGTTTTAAATGGCCATTATAGTTAATGCAAAATATTAATGAGATTGAGGAATTAATAAAGTTAATTTCAAAGCTTCCTGGTTTAGGCCCCAAATCAGCAAAAAGAATTGTATTAAAATTGATTAACAATAGAGATGAGTTGGTCAAACCACTGGCAAGCACGTTGGATCAAGTTTATAAAAATGTAACAAGATGTAATTTTTGTGGATCATTAAAATCAAATTTAAGTGGATGTATTAATTGTGAAAATTCCAAAGAAAAATATAATAAAATTTGTGTCGTAGAAGATATTGCAGACCAATGGTCAATTGAAAATTCAAATATTTTTCAAGGATATTTTCATATTTTGGGTGGAACTATTTCGTCTGTAGGACAAAGAAAAGAAGATCTTTTAATCAACTCATTAGTAGAAAGAGTTAATAAAGAAAGTATAGAGGAAGTAATACTTGCAACTAGTGCAACAGTTGAAGGACAAACTACTGCTTACTATATTCAAGATAGTTTAAAAAATACTGATGCTAAAGTTACCAAATTAGCTCAAGGACTACCAGTTGGAGGTGAAATTGAAAATTTAGATGATGGAACTTTATTTTCTGCTTTTAAAAATAGAGCTGATTTAAATTCTAGTTCTGATTAATTTTTTTTTTAAGTCTATTTAAATGTAGTAAAGGTTCTGTATATCCTGAGGGCTGCTCTTTACCACTGAAAACTAAATCACATGCGGTTTTAAAAGCTAATGACCTGTCAAAGTCATCACTCATTTTGACATATTTATCATCACTTTTATTTTGATCATCAACAATTTTAGCCATCTCTTTCATTATTCCTATAACTTGTAATTTAGTAGTAATTCCATGATGTATCCAGTTAGCAATATGCTGTGAAGATATTCTTAAAGTTGCTCTATCTTCCATTAGCCCAATATTATTTATATCTGGAACTTTTGAACAACCTACACCTTGATCTATCCATCTTACCACATAACCTAACAATGTTTGTGCTGAGTTAGAAATTTCACTATTAATTTCTTCAATCGACCAGTTAGGTCTATTTGCAACTGGAATTGTTAAAAGGTCATCAAGTTTTGCTTTTTCTCTTTTAATTATGTTTTTTTGTTGATCAAAAATATCTATTTCATGATAGTGTAACGCATGTAAGGCTGCTGCAGTAGGAGATGGAACCCAAGCGCAATTTGCGCCTGCTTTTAAGTGACCTGTTTTTTGCTCCATCATATCTTTCATTTTATCAGGCATCGCCCACATTCCTTTACCAATTTGGGCTTTACCTGAAAGTCCACATTTCAAACCAACATCAACGTTATTATTTTCGTATGCCAAGATCCATTTAGAAGATTTCATTTCTCCTTTTTTAATCATCGGTCCTGCTTCCATCGAAGTGTGCATTTCATCTCCAGTTCGATCTAAAAAACCTGTATTGATAAAAAATACTCTATTTTTGAGTGTTCTTATGCATTCTTTTAGATTAGATGAAGTTCTTCTTTCTTCATCCATAATTCCAATTTTACAAGTGTATTTCTCTAATCCTAGAACTTCCTCAACTTTAGAAAAAATTAAATCAGTAAATGCAGTTTCCTCTGGTCCATGCATTTTTGGTTTAACTATATAGATGGATCCAGTTCTAGAATTATTTTTATTTTTAAGATCATGAAGAGCAGCAGCAACAGTTATAAATGCATCCATGATACCTTCAGGGACTTCATTTCCATTACTGAGAATTATTGATGGGTTTGTCATTAAATGTCCAACATTTCTTATCAACAAGAGACTTCTTCCATGAAGTTTAAGCCCTTTACCGTCTTTTGATATGTAACTTCTGTTTGGATTTAATTTTCTTTCAAGTAGTTTACCACCTTTTTCAAATTGAGTTTTTAGAGTACCTTTCATTAAACCCAACCAGTTCCTGTAGCAAATAACTTTATCTGCAGCATCCACTGCCGCAACGCTGTCTTCGTTGTCACATATTGTGGATATAGCAGACTCTAATATTATATCACTAATACCCGCATAATCTTGTTGCGCACTAAAAGCTCTTCGATCTCTTAAAATTTCTATATGTAAGTTATTATTTTTCAAGATAATTGCCGATGGGTTATCTGCTTCACCTCTATGACCAATAAATTTTTCTTCATCTACTAAATCAAATGTTTCAACTCCTTTTAATGCTTTAAAACTTCCTTCTTTGACTGCTACAGTAGTAATTTTACTCCAGCTCATATCCTTCAAAGGAAAATATTTATTTAAAAAGTCTCTACCATATTTAATAACCATTTCTCCTCTTAAAGGGTCATATCTTTCAGAAACACTATCCTCAGATTGTTCTATAACATCAGTCCCATATAAACTGTCATAGAGACTCATCCATCTCGCATTAGCTGCATTCAATGCATAACGTGAGTTCATAATTGGTACAACTAATTGTGGTCCTGCAATTTTTGTGATTTCATCGTCTACATTTTTTGTGTCTATAGAAAAATCTGGACCTTCTTCTTTTAAGTAGCCGATCTCAACTAAAAATTTTTTGTATTCAGTTAAATTGAATTCATTAGATTTATTTTTAATATGCCATGCATTAATTTTTTTTTGTAAAGTTTCTCTAAAATTAATTAATTGTCTATTTTTTGGTTCAAGCTCCTCAACAGTTTTTTTAAAACCTAGCCAAAAATCATCACTAGAAATATTTGCGTCTTTCAATAGTTCATCTTTCACAAATCTAGATAAACTCTCTGAAACTTTTAATTTGTTAATGTTTATATATTTTTCTTGCATAGCACTAATATTTACCCCATCTGTATTTTTGCCTGAGAGTTTTGCTCCTTCGGCGGAAATTAATCTCTTTCCAGATTTTTATGCGTTTAACGGTCCTTTTGCCTGAGAGTTTCCGGGGTGGTTGCTCCTTCGGCGCTAATAAGCTTATCAGTCTCTCCCGATATATAAATTTTATCTTTAAAAAAAATTTAAGTCAATTGATAACATTTACAAAGGATATTCATCATCACTTTATTGCCTTTTTTATATTTTAATTGTCCGATATAAATTAATTATGAAAAATTATCTTAATTTTGAAAATGATATTAAAAATTTAGAGAGTGAAATTGAAAAACTAAAAGATCCCTTTAATCAAGAGGGTTTATCTGAAGTCGACACTCAAAAAATATCAAATACGCAAGCTGAATTAGATAAAAAATTAAAGGATATTTACTCAAATTTAGACCCTTGGCAAACCACTATGGTTGCTAGACATGAAGATAGGCCTAAATCGAAATTTTTTATAGATAATTTATTTGATGATTTTATCTCTTTATCTGGAGATAGATATTACGGTGAAGATAAATCAGTATTAACTGGTTTTGCAAAATTCAATGGACAATCAGTATTGGTAATTGGACAAGAAAAAGGTGAAAATTTAGAGAGTAGAATTGAAAGAAATTTTGGGATGATGAGACCAGAAGGTTACCGAAAAACAATTAGGCTAATGAATTTGGCAAATAAATTTAATATTCCAATAATCTCTTTTATAGACACTCCAGGAGCATATCCAGGAGTTGGTGCTGAAGAAAGAGGACAGGCGGAGGCAATTGCAAAATCAATTGAATGCTGTATGGAACTTAAAGTTCCAACACTTGCTATTATAATTGGTGAAGGCGGATCCGGAGGGGCGATAGCTTTAGCATCATCTAGTAAAGTAATAATGTTAGAAAATGCTATTTATTCTGTAATATCACCAGAAGGATGTGCAACAATTTTATGGAGAGATCCAAAAAAAATGCTAGATGCCGCAAAGGCCATGAAATTATCAGCTAAAGATTTATTAGAACTTCAGGTTATAGATGAAATAATTCAAGAGCCATTAGGGGGAGCCCATAGAGATAGAGATTTAATATTAGACAATTTAAGAAATTCGATATCTAAAAATTTAGAATATTTTAAAGATTTATCCTCCGAGGAAATCATGAGTGAAAGAAAAAATAAATTTTTAAAAATTGGAAGAAATAAAGGATTTATAAGTAATTCAGAGGACATAAGTACGCTTACAATAAAAGAAAATAATATTGTAGAAATTTTAAAATCTAAAAAAATACTTATTGGAGCTTCTGTCTTAGGCTTTATCTTACTTGTTTTAGTATTTGCTTTATTTTAATTAACTTTATAAAGCTCCACAACAATGCTTGAATTTTTTTCCAGAGCCACAATAACAAGGTTCATTTCTTCCAATTTTTTTACCTTTTTTTATTTGGTCTAACATACTATTTTTATTTTCTTGTTCTGGTGCTTGTTCAGTTACAACTTTCAAATTCATTAGTATGGTTACGAAATCTAACTTTAATTTTTCTAAAAGATTTGAAAATAGTTCAAAAGCCTCTTTTTTATACTCGATTAAAGGATCTCTTTGCCCATACGATCTAAGACCTATTACTTGTCTTAATTGTTCTAAATATTGTATGTGAGACTTCCAATTAAGATCTATTGATTGAAGAAATATTCTTTTTTCAATTTCTTTTGCATGATCTTCACCAAGTAAATTTATTCTATCGTTTCGTGATTCTTTAAATTTATTTAAAATTTTTTCTTTAATTTCATTATCGCTAGATGAAATTAACTCTTTAAATTCATTTTCTTCAAAACTTTTTCCAACAATTTGTCTTAATCGATTTGAGAATTCATTACTTTTCGGATTGGATAATTTTTGAATTTTTAATTTTACAATATTTTGGGAAATTTCTTTCAAAAATTCATCCGAATATTCAAAAATATTTTTACTATTCATTGCATTTTTTCTTTGCGAAAATACAACGTGTCTTTGATCGTTTAAGACATTATCAAACTTAATTAGAGTTTTTCTAATATCAAAATTTCTAGCTTCAACTTTTTGTTGTGCTCTTTCTAATGCTTTATTAATCCATGGATGATCAATACTCTCTCCATCTTTTAATCCTAATTTTTCAAGCATATTATTCATGGACTCTGAACCAAAAATCCTCATTAAATCATCCTCTAAACTTACATAAAAAATAGAACTACCTTCATCTCCTTGTCGACCAGCCCTTCCTCTTGCCTGATTATCAACTCTTCGAGACTCCATTCTTTCTGTACCAATAACAAATAAACCACCCAATGTTTTAATCTTAGCCTTATTAATTTTTAATTGATCATCTTGAATAGATCCTTTCTTGCCTCCTAATTGAATATCTACACCTCTTCCAGAAATGCTGGTTGTAATTATTACCGAATTTTCCTTACCAGCATTTGCAATAATTTCTGCTTCATTTGCATGATTTTTTGCATTTAAAACAACATGTTTAATATTTTTTTTACTAAGTAATTTTGAATAAATTTCTGATTTATTTATACTTGATGTAAATATTAAAATTGGTTGTCCTAAATTATGACACTCAACAATCCTTTCAATTATTGCATCATTTTTTTCACCTTCAGTTCTAAAAATTTGATCATTGTAATCTTTTCTGATCATTTCATTATTTGTAGGTATCACTACTACTGGTAAATTATAAATTTCAAAAAATTCCTCTGACTCTGTTGCGGCTGTTCCTGTACATCCTGATATTTTTTTATAAAGTTTAAAATAATTTTGATAGGTTATCGAAGCTAAAGTTTGATTTTCTGCCTGAATAGTAATTTTTTCTTTTGCTTCTAATGCTTGATGTAATCCATCACCAAATCTTCTTCCCTCTAAAATTCTACCGGTAAGTTCATCAATTATCTTAAGACTTTCATCTTTAACAATATAATCTTTACCTTTTTCAAATAAATGATTTGCACGTAATGCTTGATTTACATGATGAACTAGACCTAAATTTTCTGGATCATAAAAATTATTATTTTTCAAAATACCCGCATCAGAAAAAATTTTTTCTACATTATTAATTCCATCATTGGTTAAAAGAATACCTCTATCTTTTTCATCAATTTCGTAATCTTTATCATTTAGTTGTTTTACAAGTTTATCAATTGCAAGATATTGAGCTGTTTTATCATCTGCTGATCCTGAAATAACAAGTGGAGTTCTAGCTTCATCAATTAAGCAGGAATCAATTTCATCAACAATTGAAAAAGCATGCTCTCTCTGAACCATTTCGGCCTCTGAAAATTTCATATTATCTCTTAAATAATCAAAACCCAATTCACTATTAGTTGCATAGGTTATATCACAGCTATAGTTTTTCTTTCTATTTTCGTCATCTTGGTCATTATTGATGTAGCCCGAAGTTAGGCCAAGAAAATTATATATTTGCCCCATATCGATGGAGTCTCTTTTTGCGAGATAATCATTTACAGTTACTATATGAACACCTTTTTCAGTCAGTGCATTAAGATATGCAGCTAATGTAATTGTTAAAGTCTTACCTTCCCCAGTCTTCATCTCTGCAATTTTACCCTCGTGCAAAACAACACCACCAATTATTTGAACATCAAAGTGTCTTTCATTTCGAGTTCGTCTAGAAGCCTCCCTAACCAATGCAAAAGCTTCAGGTAAAATCTCATCTAATTTTTTTCCATTTTTAATTTGTTCTTTAAAAGTAGACGTTTTTTTTGGGAAATCTAAATCTTCTAAATTTTTGAATTCATCTTCTAGAGAGTTTATTTTTGTTACAATATTTGAAATTCTACCTAGTTCTTTTTGGTTACTAGATTTGATAAATTTAGAAATTAAATTTAATGGATTAAACATGAGTATTTGATTTATTGTTTACTTATATTGTTTAATATATGTATTAAATAATTATTTTAAACATTATGGGAATTAATTTATCAAATTTTTTATCATCAAAATCAAAAAACACCAGAATGATTGATTTTCAAGACTTAGAGCATGTAGATGGTTTATCAATTTCTGTTGGTAGTGCAAATCTCTACAAAGATAATAGAGATGATTTAGCAATGTTTTATTTTAGAGATGGCGCTAATCATGCGTCTGTTTATACACAATCAAAAATAATTTCAGAAAATATTAAATGGAATTTAAATCAAAAATGTAAGAAAGTTTATTCACTATTAGTAAATACAAGGAACGCAAATGCATTTACCGGCAAAGATGGATATGAAGGCCTAAAGAAAATTTCTTTAGAAATTTCCAATAGGTTAAATAAAAAACAAGAGCTTGATGAAGATAATCCTAAAAAAATTTCTTCTAAAGAAATTATGTTTGGATGCACAGGAACTATAGGTGAGGCATTTCCTTATCAAAAGATACTAAATCAGATACCCAGTTTGATTAGCAAAATAAGATATACCCAAAATAAATTTATTTGGATGAAAGCAGCTCTTGGGATAATGACAACAGACACCAAACCTAAGTTGGCTATGGAGGAATGTAAAATTGGAAATAAAAAAATTAAGATTTATGGAATAGCAAAAGGCTCAGGA
>CACFMU010000001.1:0-79834 GCA_902567435.1 uncultured Pelagibacteraceae bacterium | reverse complement strand
CATTGAAATTGTTAACTCTAAAGATGAAGAAAAAAGAAAAAAATATGTAAAATACCTTTTTCAAAAATTACAAAGAGAGCAAGGTTTATTAGAAAGAGATTGTGATAGAATGGTTCGAAATGACAGAGTTGTATGGGCTGCTAGCATGGTTGCTTGTGGGGATGCAGATGGTGCAGTTACTGGAAATACTAGACGATTTGGGGCCTCTTTTGATAAAATTAAACAAGTAGTTGATGTAAGAGATGGGGAAATAATGTTTGGGCTAAACATGGTAGTTCACAAAGGTAAAACAATTTTTGTAGGTGATACTAGTGTTCATGAATACCCCACTTCTGAGCAAATGGCTGAAATAGCGATTTCTACAGCGAGAGTAGTTAGATTATTTGGATTTGAACCCAAGGTAGCATTTGTATCTCACTCTACGTTTGGCCAACCTTTAACAAGTCGAACTAAACACATAAGAAAAGCGGTAGAAATTTTAAAAGAACAGAATGTAGATTTTGAATTCGATGGAGATATGCAGCCTGACGTTGCTCTTAATTCGGAATATGAAGAATTATATCCATTTTCAAAAATTGTGGGAAAAGCAAATATTTTAATCATGCCAGGTCAACATAGTGCTGCAATCTCCTATAAAATGATGAAAACATTAGGAGACACAAAAGTTATTGGACCTTTATTAATTGGGCTTGGTCTGCCTATAGAAATTGCTCCTCTAAGATCTTCCACTTCGGAACTTATAAATTTAGCATCGATAGCAGCTTATTCTGCAGATGTTATTGATTATAAAAAATAATTATTCTTTTTGAATTCTTAGATCTTCAACAAGCAATATACTTGCAATTACGTCTTTAACATCAAGTATTTCTTCTGCCTCGCTTATGACTAAATCTTTTTCTTCAGATGTAAGTGCTATCCCATAAACATAAATTTTCTTCTTATATGTGTCGATTTGATAGTTAGTAGCTTTAATATTTTTATTAAAAATTAGAGCTGTTCTCAGTTGAGAAGTTATTAAAATATCTTTGGCAGATCTTCGAAAATTAAATTTTTCTTTAATTTTTAAATCATTACGAACTGATCTAACACCTTTAATTTCCCATGCCAGTTTTGTTAATTGTAATTTTTCTTCAGGATTATCAACTTTACCGGTTAGAAAAATTCTTCCATCAAGAACTTTGGATTTTACAGAAATAAGATATTTTTTATCTTTAATAACCATTTTTCCTGTTAAATTTTTTTGCATGATTGAGTCATCAATTTGGGTTCCCATAGTTCGGGGATCAAGAGCAATGGAAACTCCTGTTCCAAAAATACCCTGAGATGATACACCAACACAGCCTGATAAAATTACACCAATAAAAATAGCTATTATAAATTTAATTTTCATTTTTTAATTTTAAACAATAATTATAAATTTTTTTCTTAGAAACTTTTCTACTCTGACTTATAAAATCCGTAATATCTTTAATACTTAATTTTTTAATCATGCAATTTATTAGATTAATATCTGATTCACTAAGCTCTTGGGAAGAATTTTTATCAATTATTTTTTCAGATATTACTATTGTAAGCTCACCTTTTGGCTCTTTTTTAAAAGGTTCTAAATCATCAATATTTTTTCTTATATATTCTTCATAAAATTTTGAAATTTCTCTACAAAAAATAATTTTTCTACCACTAAAGTAAATCTTCAATTCGGGTATTATTCTATTAATTTTTTTAGCTGAAACAAAAAAAACAACCGATTGATCTAATTCAGACAATTTTTTCAAATCATTTATTATGGCTTGTTTTTTATCAGGTAAAAACCCGTTAAAAAAAAATTTTTCTGAAAAACCACTTATTGACACTGCTGTTGAAACTGCTGATGCTCCAGGAATAGGAATAATTTTTATATCATTTTTAATACATTCATTCACCAAAATTGACCCTGGATCTGAAATGCTTGGTGTACCAGCGTCAGAAATTAAAGAAATAATTTCTCCTGATTTCAAAAGATTAATAATTTTATCTAAGTTTTTAGTCTCATTAAATTTATGATTAGAAATTAATTTTGATTTTATTTCATATCTATCTAATAAATTTTTTGAAACTCTTGTATCCTCACAAAGAATAAAAGATGATTTTTTTAATGTTTCAATGGCTCTTAAAGTTATATCTTTTAAATTACCAATTGGTGTTGAGACTATATAAAGACCATTTTCATTATCTTTTTTTTGAGATTGTGATTTTATGATCATATTTATGCTTAAAAAGCATTATACTAACATTAAAATGAATAAACTTACTAAAATTATTTTTATAACTTTTATAAGTTTAGTTTTGCTATTTTTCAAAACAGTTACAGCTTCAGAAAAAATTAAAATTGGTCTACTTGTGCCAATGACTGGTAAAAATAAAGATTTAGGCCAATCAATTATTAAAGCAGTATCATTAGCTGTAAAAGATATAGATAGTAATTTAATTGAAATCATTCCAAAAGATACAGCCACAAAACCAAATCAAACCCTAAGATCTGCATTTGAATTAAAAGAAATGGGAGTAAAAATTGTAATTGGCCCAATATTTTATGAAAGTATTACATACCTTAATGAAATGAAGGATCTTACATTTTTATCTTTAACTAATAAAACTTTAGATCTTCCAAAAAATGTAATCTCTGCAGGAATTAATTCTACCTCACAATTAAATACAATAAAAAAATTTTTAGAAAAAAATAATATTCAAAGAACTATTTTTTTAACACCAATTCAAGATTTCGAATTTGAAGTAAAAAGAGGGATTAAAAATTCTAAAATTAAAATTTTCAGAGATTATGTATACAATACAGACCCAACTAAATTAACTAACCAGATTGAAGAGATCACTAATTATAAAATTAGAAAACAAAATTTAGAAGATGAAATTTATAGAATCAAAAAATCAAATGAAATCAATAAAGAAAAAAAAATCAAAAGATTGGAAAAAAGATATTCATTAGGTGGATTAAATTTTGATGCAATCGTAATTGCTGACTTTGATGAAAGCTTAAAAAGTGTAGCAACTTCTCTTCTTTACACCGATGTATCACCAAAAAATAAATATTTTATAACTTTAAATCAATGGTTTGATCAAAGCCTACTTAATGAAACAAATATTCAACCAATATATTACCCTTCAATAAACAAAAATAATTTTAATAATTATAAAAATAAGTTTTATAAAGAATTTAAAGAATACCCTTCACACTTAACTTTGCTAAGTTACGATCTTGTTGGTTTGGTCTATTATTTGTCTTTGAAGACAAACTTATCTAATTTAAATAAATTATTTAAAAAGAAAAACTCATTCAAAGGTAAAATTGGAATTTTTGATATTAAAAATAATAAAATTAATCATCGGCTAAATTTTTATAAAATTGAAGATAAAAAAATTATAGAAATTTTTTAATTTTTTTAAAAGCCTCAAAACGATGATCTATTTTATACTTTTCTGAAGATTTCATTTCACCAAAAGTTTCTTTTTTATTTTTTGGGACAAATATTGGATCATATCCAAAACCATTATTTCCCTTTGGCTCATTTGAAATAAAACCTTCAATCTTACCTTGAACAGAAGCAATTTTTTTATCTAAATTATAAATTGATAATGCGCAAATAAATCTTGCTTTAATTTTTTTACTTTGCCAATTTTTATCAATTCTAAAAAGATTTCGATAAACTCTATTTATAGCTTTTTTAAAATCACCGTTTTTTCCACCCCATCTTGCGGAATAAATTCCCGGAGCTTTTTTCAAAAGATCTATTTCAAGTCCCGAGTCATCTGCAAGACATATTAATTTTGTTTTTTTTGAGAAATGCTTTGATTTAATTATGGAATTTTCTTCAAATGTTAGCCCATTCTCTTTAGGGCTTTTAAGTTTAAATTCCTTTGTTGAATAAGTTTTAATATATTTTGGTAATAAATCCTTAATTTCCTTATATTTACCCTTATTATTAGTTCCTATAAGTAATTTTGAGATTTTTTTCATTAATAACTAGCAATTTTTGGATTTCTTACCATATATGCTCTCATGGAAAAAGAGGAAAACCTAAACCAAGAAAACGCATCAAAAGAACCTTCGGAAGAAAACAATAAACTTGAAGATCAAACTGAAAAAGTTGAAAAAAGTTCCAATACTGAAGAAAAAAAAGAAATTTCTCCAGAGGAAAAAATTAGTGAGTTAGAGGATAAGCTTGCACGAACTTTTGCAGAGATGGAAAATCAAAGAAGAAGATTTGAAAAAGAAAAAAATGATGCCTTTGATTATGGTGGTTTTGCATTTGCCAAGGAAGCTTTAAATTTAATTGATAATCTTACAAGATCAAAATTAATTTTAGAGAGCGATGAAACTTTAAAAAATACTGAAGCCTTAAAGAAAACATTAGAGCATTTTGATATTATTGAAAAAGATCTTATTTCAACTTTTAATAAAAATAACATTAAACCAATTGATTGCCTTAATAAAAAATTAGATCCAAATTTACATCAGGCAATGATGGAGATTGAAGATGATCAAAAAGAACCAGGTACAATCATTCAAGAAGTGCAAAAAGGTTATATGATTAAAGAGAGGTTGTTAAGACCATCGCTAGTTGGGGTATCAAAGAAATCAGAAAAAAAAGATCAAAAAATTGAGGAAAATAAGGAAAATTTAGAAAAATAATTGCATTAGATGAACTTGTAGAAACAAATTTAACACATATATGAAAGATGGTAATTAAATTATGAGCAAAATTATAGGAATAGATCTTGGTACTACAAATTCTTGTGTATCAATTATGGAAGGAAGCCAGCCTAAAGTTTTAGAAAACGCTGAAGGAGCTAGAACAACTCCTTCCGTTGTAGCGTTTACTGATGATGGTGAAAAGTTAGTTGGTCAACCAGCTAAAAGACAAGCTGTAACTAATCCTGAAAATACAATATTTGCTGTAAAAAGATTAATTGGAAGAAACTTCGAAGACCCTACTGTAAAGAAAGACATTACTGCAGCTCCATTTAAAATTATTAATTCCGAAAAAGGTGATGCTTGGATTGAAGCCAAAGGAGAAAAATACTCACCTTCTCAGATATCAGCATTTATTCTACAAAAAATGAAAGAGACAGCTGAAAAATATTTGGGTCAAGAAGTTGCTAAAGCTGTAATTACAGTTCCTGCATACTTTAATGATGCGCAAAGACAAGCAACAAAAGATGCTGGTAAAATAGCAGGTTTAGAAGTTTTAAGAATTATTAATGAACCGACTGCTGCTTCGTTGGCATATGGTCTAGACAAAAAACAAAATAAAAAAATTGCAGTATACGATTTAGGTGGAGGAACATTTGATGTGTCTATTCTTGAATTAGGCGATGGTGTATTTGAAGTAAAATCAACTAATGGAGATACTTTTTTAGGTGGTGAAGACTTCGATAACGCGATTGTTGATTATCTGATTGCAGAATTTAAAAAAGATAATGGAATTGATCTTACATCAGATAAACTTGCTCTTCAGAGATTAAAAGAAGCTGCTGAAAAAGCTAAAATTGAACTATCTTCGGCGGAACAAACTGACGTTAATTTACCATTCATAACAGCAGATAAAACTGG
The DNA here is from genome assembly GCA_902567435.1 of uncultured Pelagibacteraceae bacterium. GTDB lineage: Bacteria > Pseudomonadota > Alphaproteobacteria > Pelagibacterales > Pelagibacteraceae > Pelagibacter. Next base: position 74,226 of record CACFMU010000001.1, on the reverse strand, counting down.
TCCAAAACATATCAATCTAAAAATGACTAGAGCAAAACTTGAAGCTTTAGTTGAAGATTTAATTTCAAAAACTTTGCCACCATGTAAAACTGCTCTGAAAGATGCTGGTATTACTGCTAGTGAGATTGATGAAATAGTAATGGTTGGTGGAATGACTAGAATGCCAAAAGTTATTGCTGAAGTTAAAAACTTTTTTGGAAAAGACCCAAATAAAAGCGTTAATCCAGATGAAGTCGTTGCTATGGGTGCTGCAATCCAAGCAGGAGTTCTTCAAGGTGATGTGAAAGATGTATTACTACTTGATGTAACACCGCTTTCTTTGGGAATTGAAACTTTAGGCGGTGTATCAACAAAATTAATTGAAAAAAATACAACAATACCAACAAAAAAAAGCCAAGTATTTTCTACTGCTGAAGATAACCAGCCTGCAGTTTCTATTAGAGTTCTTCAGGGTGAAAGAGAAATGGCAACTGACAACAAAATGTTAGGTAATTTTGAATTAGTTGGGATTGCACCTGCTCCAAGAGGAGTTCCACAAATCGAAGTTACTTTTGATATAGATGCTAATGGAATAGTTAGTGTTTCTGCAAAAGACAAAGGAACTGGCAAAGAGCAAAAAATCCAAATTCAAGCATCAGGTGGACTAAGTGAAGAAGAAATTGAAAAAATGGTTAAAGACGCTGAAGCCAATAAAGAAGAGGATAAGAAAAAAAGAGAGTCTGTGGATATCAGAAATCAAGCAGATACTCTAATTCACTCAACTGATAAAAATATGAAAGAACATGGATCTAAAATTTCTGATGCTGAAAAGAAGGCAATTGAAGATGCATCTTCAGGCTTAAAAGAAGCATTAAAAGGAACTGATAATGAAGATATCAAGAAAAAAACAGAAACTTTAGTTCAAGCCTCAATGAAATTAGGTGAGGCTATCTATAAGTCTCAAGAAAAAAAACCAGATTCATCTAATGATGGTGATAAAAATGATGAAGGGAAGAAAGACGATAATGTAGTTGATGCAGATTTTGAGGAAGTAAAAGAGGAAAATAAAGACCAAGATAAAGAAGAAGATAAAGAAAAAAGCGCTTAAGACACTCAACAACTATCATCTTAGGGTAACTAATGGCTAAAAGAGATTTCTATGACGTCTTAGGTGTTGGTAAGAATGCAAGCTCAGATGAATTAAAATCAGCATATAGAAAACTAGCTGTTAAGTACCATCCAGATAAAAATCCAGGAGACAAAAACGCTGAAGACAAATTTAAAGAAGCCAGCGAAGCTTATGGTATTCTTTCGGATAAAGAAAAAAAACAAAATTATGATAATTTTGGACACGCTGCTTTTGAAGGCGGTGGTGGAAGACAAAGTGGCGGCTTTGGTGGTTTTAGTGGATCTGACTTTTCAGACATTTTTGAGGATTTCTTTGGAGATTTTGGAGGTGGAGGAAGATCAAGAAGTAACAGAAGCTCAAATAACAGAGGATCAGACTTAAGATATGATTTATCAATTTCTCTTGAAGAGGCTTACCAAGGAAAAAAGCAAGACATAAAATTTTCTACAACTGAGAAATGTAACACCTGCAAAGGAAATGGTTCTAAACCCGGTCATTCTCCTGATAGATGCACATATTGTGGAGGTAATGGAAAAATAAGATCTAATCAAGGCTTTTTCACTGTTCAACAAACTTGTCCTCAATGTAATGGAAATGGAGAGGAAATTACAAATCCATGTAATGATTGTAATGGTCAAGGTAAAAAACAGGCTTCAAAAAAAATATCAGTTACCATTCCAAAAGGTGTTGATGATGGAACTAGAATTAGATTAGCTGGAAAAGGTGAGGCAGGTACCAGAGGTGGGGCTACTGGAGATTTATACTTATTTATTAATGTAAATTCTCATGAACTTTTTAAAAGATCAGATGAAAATTTATTTTTTGAATTTCCTATTTCTATCGCAGATGCAGCTCTTGGTACAACAATTGAAATTCCAACAATTGATGGTGGTAAAGCAAAAATAAAAATACCTGATGGAACTCAAAGTGGAAAACAATTTAGACTGAAAGGTAAAGGAATGCCATTTATGAGAAGAGGTGATTTTGGTGATTTATATGTGCAAGTTAACACCGAAGTTCCAATTTATTTGAATAAACAACAAAAAGAATTGCTTGAAAAGTTTAGAGAAATTGAAAATGAAAAATCAAATCCAAGTATCAAAAGATTTTTTCAAAAAGCAAAAAGTTTCTGGAAAAATTAATGATCAATATTTCAATTTTTAATTTTTGGAAAAACTGGAACTGTAATTTATTCATTAAAACAATATATAGTAACGATAAATAAAGCTCCTCTTAAATTCTAAAAAAAAATAATTTTAAATTTAAGGAGTTTTTTATGAGTAAAAAAATGCTTTTTTATAAAGCAATTATTTGGCAAATCGTTGGGATTATATGGATAACTATATTTTCCTATATGTGGTTTGGTAATTGGAATAAATCTTTTTTATTTAGTTTTATAGTAATGATAGTAAGTATTTTTATTTATGTAATTTATGAAATAATTTGGTCTAAATTAACTGCAAATATTAAAAAATAACTTATCTTTGATTAAATTCTCGCTATAATACAAATTTAATGAATATTTTGATAAAAAAAATTTTCTTATTATTAGTATTAGTAATATTTACTCAAAGTTGCTCAACTGCTGTAACAGTGGTTGATACCACTGCATCAGTTGCTATAAATACTGTAAAGGGAGTTGTGCACTACAGCACTTGCCCATTTACAAAAAAAGAATGTTTTTAAATTAATATGAAAAAAATAAATTTAGCTATTACTGGATGTATGGGAAGAATGGGTCAACAGCTTATTAAATCATCAAAATCTAATAATAATTTTAAATTAGTAAGTCTTACTGAGAACATAAAGATAAATAAAAAATTTAATGGGATTAAACCTGAGCCTAATACTGAAGTCGCTTTTAAAAAAGCAGATATAATTATCGATTTTACAATACCAAAATGCACTATTGAAGTTATTAAGATTGCATCAAAACTTAAAAAAAGAGTAGTAATTGGAACAACTGGTTTCACTCAAAAAGAAGATAAGATAATTAAAAACTATTCAAAAAAGATACCCATATTAAAAGCTGGAAATATGAGCCTTGGAGTTAATTTATTAATGTATTTAACTGAGATTGCTTCAAAATCTTTAGGTGATAATTATTTAAGTAAAATATTTGAAATTCACCACAAACATAAAAAAGATTACCCATCAGGGACTGCATTAATGTTGGGCAAAGGTATTGCCGAAGGAAAAAATAAAGATCTCTACAATTTAATAGGAAAAAAATTTCTAAATAAAAAAAATATTCCATATGGAAAAAAAATTAATTTTAATTCAATAAGAAAAGGTGAAATTATTGGGGAACATGAGGTTAAATTTTCAAGTGGTAAAGAAATAATCACTTTAAATCATGAAGCATTTGATAGAAGACTTTATTCAGATGGAGCCTTAACGGCAGCAAAATGGCTAATGAAAAAAAACCCAGGCCTTTATTCTATGAGAGATTTGTTAAACTTCTCATAATGAATGAAAAAGAAAAAGCAAAAAAAATATTAAAAATTTTAAATAAAATTTACCCCACTACACCAGTTCCATTAAAACATAGAAATATATTTACACTTTTAGTTTCTGTTCTTTTATCGGCACAGTGCACTGATTTAAATGTAAACAATGTAACAAAAAATATATATCCAAAATATAATAAACCAGAGCATTTTGTTAAATTAGGAAGAAAAAAAATAGAAAATTTAATTAAAAAGATTGGTATTTTTAGAATTAAAGCAAAAAGTATTTATATTATGTCCAAACAACTTCTAGAAAAGCATAACGGTAAAGTGCCAAAAACTTTTGAAGAATTAGAAAAATTGCCTGGAGTTGGACATAAAACTGCAAGTGTTGTTATGTCTCAAGGTTTTGGATATCCAGCGTTTGCTGTTGATACTCATATTCATAGATTAGCACAGAGATGGGGATTAACTAATGGTAAAAATGTAATTCAAACAGAAAAGGATTTAAAGAGATTATTTCCAAAAAATACCTGGTCTAAACTTCATCTTCAAATTATTTATTATGGAAGAGAATATTGTAAAGCAAGAGAGTGTTATGGTTTAACTTGTAAAATATGCACCACTTGTTATCCTAATAGAAAAAAACCTATAATAACCAAAAAAGCATAATATGAAAATAATAGGAATCGGAAACGCAATCGTTGACATTCTGTGTAAAGTAGATGAAGATTTTTTAGTTAAAAATGCATTAACTAAAAGTACTATGAAGCTGATAAATGAAGATGAGTTTAAAAAGCTTTTATCCCTTATTTATATTGAAGAGACTGTCTCGGGTGGATCAGTTGCTAATTCTATAGTTGGATTATCTCAATTAGGCAATGATGTTGGATTTATTGGTAAAGTTAGCGATGATAATTTAGGTCAAAAATACGAAGATGGATTAAAAAAAGAAAACGTTAATTATTTTTATAAAAAAAAAAAAGAATCTATTTCTACAGGAAGTTGTTTAATTTTAATCACACCAGACTCAGAACGTACAATGTGTACATATTTAGGTACAGCAGGTAAAATAAATGACACAGATATAGATACATCAATTATTAAGAATAGTGAGATAACGTTTTTAGAAGGATACCTATGGGATGAAGGAGAAGCTAAAAAAGCTTTTGATAAAGCAATAGCTAATTCAAACAAAGTTGCTATGTCATTATCTGATTTATTTTGTGTTGAGAGACACAAAGAACATTTCTTAGAACTAACTAAAAATAGACTAGATATCATTTTTGCCAATGAACAAGAAATTACATCATTAATTGATGCTAGTTCATTTGAAGAAATAATAACTTTTTCAAAACAAATTAAAAAAAATGTTGTTATTACGAGAGGTGACAAAGGTGCTTTATCAATACTAAATGATGAACTAATTGAATGTGAAGCTCAAAAAAATCTCGACATTAAAGATTTAACTGGTGCTGGTGACTTATTTGCTGCTGGATATCTCCATGGAATAATTAACCATTTATCTATAAAAGATTGCTTAATTAAAGGTACGGAATTATCATCTAAAATAATTCAAAAGGTAGGTGCTAGAATTTAATTTATAAAATAACCATCTCTATCATGTTTAATAAAATCATGATCTTCAAAAGTTTTAATCATTTTTTTTCTAAGCCTATAGATATGTGTTTCTACCGTATGTGTTTCTAAATCATTAGAATGACCCCAAACTGTTTTTTGTATTTTTTTAAGATCTGCCCTTTTGTGGGAATTAATAAATAGAATTAAATCACTTTCTTTTTCAGTTAAATTTAAACGTTTATTATCAAAAGATATTTTCCTTGAATTCAAATCTAAAGTGTATTTTGTGATTTTATACTCTGATTGAGATTGAAATTGTTTTTTTTAAAAAATTTAAATTGATTATTTCGATTAATTTTGAAATTTTTATTGGTAGGTTTTCAATTATGGTACAGTTTTTAATTTTTTCATCAAATTTGGTACTGATAATTAAATAGTTTTTATATTTTTCAAAATTAATTTTTCTATGACTTTTTGTATCAATATATTCTAATTCAAAATTAAGATTTTCCTTAATTTCATTTATTATATTAAATAGATTTAACGAATTATATACAAATAGAGTTTTTTTAATCATAATGTTTATATGAAAAATATAATTATAAAGAAAGATACACTTTTATACGATGAATTTATATTTAAATGTTCGATAGGTAAAAATGGAAGAACCACAAAAAAAATTGAAGGTGATAATAAAACACCTAAGGGTCTTTATGCATTAGGTCCATTATATTATAGAAAAGATAGAATCTTCAAAATATCAACCAGACTTAAAAAAATAGAAATAAAGAAAAATTTTGGCTGGTGCGATGATGTAAGTAATAAATTTTATAATAAACGTATTAAAATAAATAGTAAAGTTAGACACGAAAAACTATTTAGACATGATAAAAAATACAATCTTTTAATTCCAATTGAATATAACTCCAAAAAACCTAAAAAAAATAAAGGTAGTGCAATTTTCATACACTTAACAAGTAACTATAAAAAAACTCAAGGATGTGTAGCAATCAAAGAAAAGGATATGTTAATATTGTTAAAGCTAATTAATAAAAAAACTAAAATTAAAATTATTTAGGATCTATCACCAAATATCTTTGATCCAATTCTTATATAAGTGGCGCCACATGCAACAGCCTCTAAATAATCCTCTGACATTCCCATACTTAAATCTTCAACATTAATAATTTTTTTTAACTCTACCATTTCATTGAAATAATTTTTTACTAATCCATATTGAGGAGGTAAACACATCAATCCTATAATATTAAGTTTTAATTCTTGGGTACATTTTTCATAAAAATTTTTTAAATCGCTAATATTTATTCCTGATTTTTGAGACTCGTTTCCTATATTCACCTGAATAAAAATCTTTAAATTTCGATTTTTTTTTTTTTGTTCTGAAGCAATTTTTTCAGCTAATTTAATATTATCTAAAGAATGAATGTAATCGAACAAAGGAACTACATACTTTACTTTATTTGTTTGAAGTTTACCTATCATATGAAGTTTTAAATTTTTATTTAATTTCTTAATGTCCGACCATTTATCAACAGCCTCCTGAACTTTATTTTCACCAAAATGTATCTGTCCACTTTCTATTAACGGATTAATTTCTGACATTGGAAATGTTTTGCTTACTGCAATAATTTTAAGATTTTTTACTAAACCAAATTTTGACTTTATCTGGTCATTTATTAGAGCTAAGTTATTAATACTATTATGCAAAAAAATTCCTATAAAATTTACAGTTTTGTTAATGAATTTAATTTATCAGATTTGCATCAATTAAGTAAAGATATATGCATAATTTACAGAAATTATGACAATATTAATCACCTAGAAAATATTTTGAAGCTCAAAAAGTATTGTAAAAATATAAAAACTAAATTTTATCTTTCAAATAATATTAAACTTTCAATAAAATTAAGATTGGATGGTATCTATATTCCTTCATTCAATAATAAAGTTAATTATGTTCAAAATTACAGTTTACCTAAAAATTTTGATATAATTGGGTCTGCGCACAATATACCTGAAATAAATATAAAGCTTAAACAAAAGTGTAATGAGATTTTTTTATCACCAGTTTTTAAAGTAAATAAATCAAAAAAATTTTTAGGTGTAAATAAGTTTAATTTTATGACTTTAAATAAAAAGTCTTATTTTATTGCTCTTGGCGGTATAAATGAAAAAAATTATAAAAGAATAAAATTATTAAGATCGAATGGATTTGCCTCTATCAGTTGGGCAAAAAAAAACGGCCTAAGAAAACTTAGGCCGTTTTAAAATTAAATTAAACTTTTAATTAGAACGCAAAAGTTAATTGTAATTCAGTCATTTCATGGTCTACAGCTGTACCATTAATGTTGTCTTTTGTAATGTTTTGAAGACCAACAGTCATTCCGCCTGAAGTGTAAACAGCTCCAATTTCAGTACTTTCTTCGTCATTATCCTTAGCGTCGTACTCAACATCAGATACACCCATACCAACACTTAGATTTTCGTTAACTGAAAAAGATATACCGTAAGCATCTCTTTCAATATTAGAGTTAGCTGTTTCAGCATCAACTTTTGTTTTTTGAGCACCAACAGAAATTGAACCCATAGTATAACTAAAACCATAAGTTTCTAGATCGTCTTCAAGTGCAGCAGTTGATTGAACATCTGCCAAACCTACAGCTACTTTTAAACCATCAACTAAAGTACTGCTTGATACTGCTATAGAAGTAGTAGCTCCGTCACCATTAAAGTCACTAGCTATTGAAACAACTACATCACCAGCTGTTGTGTAACCTAGTCTGTCACCAGTGTGAGGACTTGCAACACCATCTTCGTGACCACCGTGAGTACCAATATCATCCCATGGTTGCTCACCACCGTTTGGCACGACATCTGAGATAGTTCCGATACCAGCATGGTTATGGTCTCCCATTCCTAATACACCCATATCACCCATATCAAGTTTAACGTTACTTGAAGTTAAAGTTCCATCAGCTAGAGCTTGGTAATAACTTGCAGTCATACCATTATCTAGTTCACCCGAACCAGAGAAAGTTAATGTTCCATTATTTGAAAAAGTATCAGCACTTGTCTCTACACCTGATGACGTTTTTTTGTTAGATTGGTATTCCATTCTAGCTGTTCCACCTACTGAAAGAGAGCCTGCTTGCGCATATGCTGTTGCAGCCAGTGTTCCTGCTAAAGCAGTCAAACCGATTTTTTTAAAGTTTGTCATTATTACTCCTTTTGTTATTGTTGTAATTACAAACAGAGTGTTTTTAACAAAATGAGTGTTTTTTACCAAAATTAATGTTTTATATCCAAAATTAGTTGTTTAGTGTTGCATAATTACAACACTAATTTAATAATAACTGCAAAATATCAATTATGTAATTTAGAAAAAACCCTGTAAACCTCTTTTAAAATTAAATCTAATTATTATGCAATTAATAAAAATATTACTACTATTACAACTTATTATTTCATTAAATTCATGTGGGCCTTTAGCTTATAAAAAAACTGATGCTAGAAAAGTTTCTTGGGACCCAAAGGAAAGGGTGGCAAAAAATCTTGAAGAGGGAAGAGGATTTAGGCTTTTTGATAACGAAAAAAAACTTGGTACAACTTATGAGTTTGCTAGTTCAAACGAGCTTTGGCGTGCAACTTTAGACACTATTGATTTTATGCCATTAACAACTGCTAACTATAGTGGAGGTATAATTGTAACAGACTGGTACTCTGATAATCAAAACTTAAGTGAAAATATAAAAATCACAGTTAGGTTTTTAACAAATGAAATTAGATCTGATGCTTTGGATTTAAAAATTTTCTATAAAAGTTGTGACTCTTCAAACAAATGTAAAATTATTGAAAATGATGGTAATTTATCCAAAGAGTTAAAAAAAGAAATTTTAAAAAAAGCAACTATCTATCAGCAACAAGCTAAAGCAAAAAAAGATAAAAAAGATTAACCTATAAATTAATTTTTAAATTTGTGGAAAGATATAATTTTAAAATTGTTGAAGAAAACTGGCAAAAATATTGGGAAAAAAATAAAACCTTTTCCACCAAATTAGATAAAAATAAAAAAAAATTTTATTGTTTAGAAATGTTTCCATATCCGTCTGGAAAAATTCATATGGGACATGTAAGAAATTATACTATTGGTGACGTACTAGCAAGATACAAATCTCTTCAAGGATATAATGTATTGCATCCTATGGGTTGGGATTCATTTGGTATGCCTGCAGAAAATGCTGCTAGACAAAATAATTTAAATCCTAAAGATTGGACTGAGACGAACATATCAAATATGAAAGCTCAACTTAAAAGACTTGGACTTTCAATAGACTGGGATAGAGAAATATCAACTTGTTCAGTAGATTACTATAAACATCAACAAGAATTTTTTTTAGAGTTATATGATAAGGGTCTTGTATATAGAAAAGAACAAGATGTTAATTGGGATCCAGTGGACCAAACTGTTCTTGCTAATGAACAAGTAATTGATGGCAAAGGTTGGAGATCAGGAGCAAAAGTTGAGAGAAAAAAGTTAAATCAATGGTTTTTTAATATAACAAAATTTTCAAATGAATTATTAGAAAGCTTAAATTCTCTTGATCAATGGCCCAATAAAGTTAAGACAATGCAAAAAAATTGGATTGGAAAATCCTTTGGATGTGAAGTAAAATTTCCAATATCTTCATCCAAAGATGTTAAAGAAATTAAATGCTTTACCACTAGGCCAGATACATTGTTTGGTTTATCCTTTTTAGCATTATCTGTAGACCATCCATTATCAAAATTTTATGAGCAAGATGAAGAATTTATAAAATTTAGGAAGAAATGTTCTGAAACAGGAACTACCGAAGAGTCAATTGCCAATGCTGAAAAAATAGGATTCAAGACTGACCTTGCTGCAATTAATCCTTTAGATAAAAATATTAAAGTACCAGTATATTTTGCTAATTTTGTCTTAATGGATTACGGATTAGGTGCGGTTTTTGGATGTCCTGCACATGATCAAAGAGATTTAGATTTTGCAAATAAATATAAACTTAGCGTTAAAACTGTTGTTACTCCAAAAAAAGATGATTTAAAATTTAAAATAACTAATGAAGCTTATACTGGTCCTGGATATATATTTAATTCAAGTTTCTTGAATGGCCTGAAATGTCCAGAGGACTCTATTATTAAAACCATTGAACATCTTGAAAAAAATGAACTTGGTGAAAAAAAAATTAATTTCAGATTAAAAGATTGGGGCATTTCAAGACAAAGATACTGGGGTTGCCCCATACCTATTATATATGATGAAGATAACAATCCACAAAAACTTCCGAAAGATATGCTACCAGTTGAACTTCCTAAAATTGATAAGTTACAAGCAACAGGCAATCCTCTTGATAAAGAAAACGAGTGGAAAAATTTAACAATTAACGGAAAAGAATATACAAGAGAAACTGACACTCTTGATACTTTTGTCGATTCGTCTTGGTATTTTTTAAGATTTTGTTCTCCAAAAAATAACGATTATGGATTTTCTTACGAGGATATCAACTATTGGATGCCTGTCGATCAATATATAGGAGGCGTTGAGCATGCTATTTTGCATTTATTATATTCAAGATTCTTTATGCAGGCTCTCTCGCATAAAAATAAAAGTTTTAATATTACAGAACCATTTAAAGGACTCTTTACTCAAGGAATGGTTTGTCATGAAACATATAAAGATCAGGAAAACAATTGGGTAAGTCCAGACGAGATAGTTTCAATAAATGGAAAAAAATATCTTAAGAATAATACATCAATAGAAGTAAACGTTGGGCCATCAGAATCAATGTCAAAATCCAAAAAAAATACTATAGATCCAGAAAATATAATTAATAATTATGGGGCAGATTCTGTCAGATTATTTATTTTATCTGATAGTCCACCAGAAAAAGATGTTCAGTGGTCAGAAGAGGGTATTGCTGCGTCACATAAATTTATTCAAAAATTATGGACCTTACACACAAAAATTATGGAAGAAATCAATAAAGATCATTTAGAGAATTCAAGTGATGAATTTGTAAAATTCACCAATAAATTTATTAAGAAAATCAGCAATAATTTAGAAAATTTTAGCTACAATATAATTGTAGCAAATCTTCATGAAATGCATTCTTTTTTAATAAAAGAAATCGACAAAGGTTATAAAAAAACAACAATTATAGATAATTATAAAAAAATTCTAATTACAATGAACCCAATAATACCTCATCTTTCCAATGAGTGCCTAAAAATCATTAAAAATAACGATAAAATTACATGGCCAATTTATGATGAAAAAAAAATTATAGAAAATTCTAGTCTAATTGTTATTCAAATAAATGGGAGAAAAAGAGGATTAATAACAACGGATTCTAACTCGTCTGAAACTGAAATAATGAAAATAGTTTATGAAGATCAAAAAATAGCAAAGTACCTTATAAACAACAAAATAAAAAAACAGATTTATATTAAAAATAAACTTATAAATATAATTATATAAATTCATTATGAGAAATTTAACATTAATTATTTTAATAATATTTTTATCTAGCTGTGGTTATTCCTCTATCTATAAAAATCAACAATCACTAGATTTTCAATTAAATATAATTGGAACAGATGGTGATTATGAAATAAACAATCTTATTTCAAATGAAATAAAATTATATTCAAACAAAGATTCACAAAACATTTATGATATTAATATTAATACTGATTTTAAAAAAGATATTCTGGCAAAGAACTCATCTGGAGTAATTACTGATTATAATCTTTCAGTTGTCTCAGTATTTTCAATTAATTTAAATAATAAAAATAAAACTTTTAAATTTGAAGAAAATATAAATATTAAAAATCAGTCAGATATCTTTGAGCAAAATATGTATGAAAAAAATATTAAAAGAAATTTTGCTTCTTCAATTAGAGAAAAATTAATGTCAGCAATCTTGGTTGCAAATGATAATTAAATCTTATGAATTAAATAAAATAAATTTAAAAGAAAATAAATTTTTTTTATTTTATGGAAAAAATGAAGGTTTAAAAAATGAATCAACAAATATTTTAATTAAAAATAGAGAATCTATTACAAAGTATGAAGAAAAAGAAATTTTAGAAAATACAAATATTTTTTTAGAAAATATATTTTCTAAATCTCTTTTTGAAAGTGAAAAGATAATAATCATTAAAAGAGTTACAGATAAAATACTTAAAATTATAGAAGAAATTGAAGAAAAAAATTTTGAAGATGTTAAAATTATTCTTAATGCTGATGTTTTAGAAAAAAAATCAAAACTGAGATTTTTTTTTGAAAAAAGTAAAGAACATGTTTGTGTTGCTTTTTATCCAGATACAAATCAAATACTTTCAAAGATAACCTTTAATTTTTTTAATCAAAGGAAGATTTCTATATCACCTGCTAATATTAACTTGATAGTTAGTAAGTGTAATGGAGACAGAGAGACTTTGTTTAATGAACTGGATAAAATAGAACACTTCAGCAAAAGTAGAAAAAAAATTACAGAAGAAAGTATAATAAAATTAACTAATTTAATTGAAAATCATAGTATTTCAGACCTTGTTGATAATTGTTTAGCAAAAAATAAACAAAAAATAATTAAAATCTTGAATGAAAATAATTTTGGCAATGAGGACTGCATTATGATCACAAGATCTTTTTTATTAAAATCAAAGAAAATACTTAAACTTTCTAAAGAATTTAAATCAAATAAAAATATAGATTTAACAATATCGACAGCAAAACCACCAATTTTTTGGAAAGATAAAGAAATAACAAAACAACAAATTTACAAATGGACACCAGAGAACATTAAAAAATTAATATACAAGTTAAATGAAATTGAACTGTTAATTAAAAAAAATATAAATATCTCGATTAATTTAATTACAGACTTTATATTAGATCAATCTTCATCAAATACTAATAGTTAGCCTTAATAATATCTATTATCTTATTCAATTGATCTAGATCTTTATATTCAAAAGAAATTTTTCCTTTATTTCTCTTGTTATTTTTTATTTCTACATTTAACCCAATTTTATTTAATATTGATAGTTCGAGAGCAATGATATTAGCATTTTTTGTGATCTGTGACTTTTGTTTTTTCTTTTTAAATAATTGAACAAATTTTTCTGCCTGTCTTACCGAAAGTTTATTTTCTATAATCTTATTAGCAGCAAAACTTGCATTACTCAGACCTACTAAAATCTTGGCATGTCCTGTTGACAACTTATTTGACTCTATTAATTTTATAACTTCATTTGGTAAAGTTAACATCCTTAATGAATTAGATATATAGCTTCTGCTTTTACCTATAAATTTTGATACTTTTTCTTGATCATAAGAAAAATCATCAATCAACCGCTTATAGCCTTGTGCTTCTTCCAACGGATTTAAATCATGTCTTTGAACATTTTCAACTATTGCAAATTCTAAAGATTTTAAATCATCTGCCTCTGTGATTACCACAGGAACATTATGAATACCTGCTCTCTGTGCTGCTAACCACCTTCTCTCGCCTGCAATTATTTCAAATTTTGAATTTTCATTATTTGATTTTCTAACTATAATCGGCTGTATCATTCCTCTTTCTTTTATAGAATTAGTTAAATCTTCAAGGTTTGCTTCATCAAAATTCTTTCTTGGTTGATATTTGTTTGGAACCAAGTCACTTAATGGTAATAGATTTTTTTGAATTTCTACTTTAGTTTCACCAATTAATGATGATAAACCTCTTCCAAGACCTTTTTTAATTTTATCCATTAAGCAGCACTCCCAATTGTTGACTCTTGATTTATAAATTCATTGGTAAAACTAAAATATGACTTACTACCAGGACAGGATTTGTCATAAATTAAAACTGGCATGCCATGAGAAGGTGCTTCTGACAATCTTACATTCCTAGGTATTACTGTTGAATAAACTTTTTCATTAAAATAATCTCTAGCTTCCTTTTCGACTTGTGAAGATAGCTTATTTCTTTTGTCATACATGGTTAAAAGAATCCCTCTAATTTTTAAATCTGGATTTAAGCTTACTTTTATCCTCTCAATGGTTTTCATGAGTTGGGTTAGCCCCTCAAGAGCAAAGAATTCTGTTTGCAAAGGTACCAGAAGTGAGTTTGAACAGACAAGTGCCATAACCGTTAGAAGACTTAAAGAAGGTGGACAATCAATCAGCACATAGTCGTAGAATCCTCTAGAATTGTTTAAATAAGCTGTTAATTTAGCCTTTAATATAAAGGCTCTATTAGTATCGTCAGCTGTTTCGACCTCAAGTCCTGATAGATCTACATTAGAGGTGATAATATCTAAATTTTCAAACTGTGTCTTCTTGATTATCTCATTAATCTGTCTAGTTCCATTCAGCACACCATAAATTGTGTCACTTGAGTTGTTTACGTTGGATAATCCTAGACCTGTAGTGGCATTTCCTTGAGGATCCAAATCAATAACTAAAATTTTTTTATTAAGTTGAGTTAATCCGGCAGCTAAATTTATAACGGTTGTTGTTTTTCCTACCCCACCCTTTTGATTTATTACTGAAATAATTTGCATTTAGTTTTTCTTATATCTTTTTTTATTTTTCTTAGTAATTTTTTTTATGTTTAATAAAAATGAATCCTCATTCGTTAAACTTTTTTTTTCTATATACTCTAAACTCCAATCATCTTTAGATTTTTCAAATATTTTTTTTCCACTCTTTCCCATAAAAAAAATTAAATTTTTATATTTTGAAAAATTTTCATAAACTAAATCTAAAACTACTGGCATTGGTTTGAAAGCTCTTGACATTATAGTGCCTGTTTCTAAATTTTTTATTTCAAAAATATTTTTTTGAAAAATTTTTGTATTTAAATTTAGTTTCTTTGAAACTTCCTCTAAAAAACGGCTTTTATGGTAGCTTTTTTCATAAAGGTGCACATTCATATTTTTTTTCATGTTTTTGAGTATAATTGCTACTACAATTCCCGGCATTCCGCCTCCTGAACCTAAATCTGTGATTGTATTATAATTAAAGTCAACAAAATCAATAATTTGTGCTGAATCAATAATATGGCGCTCAATTATGGACTTTTTTGATGATGTTTTTTGACTAATTATATTAATTTTTTTATTTTTTTCAATAATCATGGATATATAGTTTTCAAAGTCCAAAAATGTTTCACGTGAAACATTTAAGTCATTAAGTTTAGAATATGAATTTAAAATTTCTTGATTCATTAAGCTATATGCTTAATAGACTTTCTTTTAACGTGTGACAACAAAATATATACAGCAGCTGGGGTAATTCCATCAATTCTCAGCGCTTGTCCCATTGTTTTGGGTTTTATTTCCTTAAATTTTGCTTTTACCTCATTTGACAGCCCTGAAAGGCTATCATAGTTGATTTTATCAGGTATTATAAGGTTTTCATCTCTTTTAAAGGCTAAAATATCAGCTTTTTGCTTCTTCAAATAACCTCTATAATGAGCATTAATTTCAACCTGTTCATCTATTTCATTGCTAAAAAAAGGTATATCGGTCCATATTTCTCTAATTTTATTCATATCAACTTCTTTTTGAGTTAATATTTCATTAGCAGATCTTAAAACACCGTCTTTTGCTATTTTTATGCCAAATTGATCAGCTTTATTTGGTGATATAGTTGATTTGGCCATTTTTACATTAATTTGGTTAATTTTTTCGAATTTATCAAGATAAAAAAACTTTCTTGCATCACTAATTAATCCAATTTCTATTCCTTTTGCAGTTAATCTTTCATCTGCATTATCGGATCTTAGACTTAATCTATATTCAGCTCTTGAAGTAAACATTCTATATGGTTCAGCCACACCTTTGGTCACTAAATCATCGATCATTACTCCTATATAAGCATCAGATCTATCGAGAATAAAAGGTTCAGATTTTTTAAAAGATAGAGCAGCATTTATCCCAGCTATAAGACCCTGAGCTGCCGCTTCTTCGTAACCTGTTGTTCCATTAATCTGACCTGCAAGGTAAAGATTACTAATCTTCTTAGTTTCAAGTGTTAAAAACAACTCTCTTGGATCTATATAATCATATTCTATAGCATATCCTGGTCTTATAATAGATACATTCTCTAAACCTTTGATATTGTTACATATTTCGTGCTGTACATTAGCTGGAAGTGATGTGGAGATACCATTTGGGTAAATTGTATGGTCATTAAGCCCTTCAGGCTCTAAAAATATCTGATGTCGACCCTTATCAGCAAATTTTACTATCTTGTCTTCTATAGATGGGCAGTATCTAGGTCCAACACCTTGTATGCTACCAGAGTACATAGCACTCTTAGATAAATTTTTTTCAATAATTTTATGAACCTTATCGTTAGTATAAGTCATACGACATGAAACTTGTTTATTAATATTTTTTTTAGTTAAGAAAGAAAAAAAATAAGGATCATCATCTGCAAACTGTTCTTCTAAATTTTCATAATTAATTGTTCTTGAGTCAAGTCGGGGAGGGGTTCCTGTTTTTAATCTTCCTATTTTAAAATTATATTTTTTTAATTGTTCACTTAATCCCGTTGAAGGTTTCTCATCATACCTTCCAGCAGGTGTTCTTTCATCGCCTATATGTATCAAACCATTTAAAAAAGTGCCCGTTGTTAGTATTAGCTTAGAACATAAAACTTTTTTACCTTCTTTAGTTATAAAGCCGTTTATTGTGTTTTTATCAAAAATAAACTTTATTACGGGATCAGAAAAAATCTTTAAATTACAGTAGTTTACAAGTTTTTCTTGCATATATTTACGATATAATGATCTATCTGATTGAGTTCTTGGTCCTCTCACAGCTGGACCTCTGCTTCTGTTTAATAATCTAAATTGAATGCCTGATTTATCTGCAACCTCACCCATGACACCATCAAGAGCATCTATCTCTCTGACTAAATGTCCTTTACCCAAACCACCAATTGCTGGATTACAAGACATTTCTCCAATTGTTTCTATCTTATGAGTAAACAAAGCAGTGTTAACACCTAGTCGTGCAGAAGCTGCAGCTGCCTCACAGCCTGCATGGCCACCGCCTATTACCACAACATCAAATGATAAATCATTTTTCATAAGCTGAATTTATAACTGATTATTATATTTACAAGGTGCGTATAGCTTTGCTTAAATAAGCTTTAATTATCAACATTTTTTAATAAAAAAGGGCTTAAAAACAAGAAAAATAGTGTACTATTTACCTATACAAAAATCATTGAAAATACTGCCTAATATCTCCTCAACATCGACTTTTCCAACAATCATACCAAGATGTCTAGTTGCTAACCTTAAATCTTCTGCAGCTTTATCAAAATCTTCAACTTCATTCTTTTTATTAAAATTTTTTAGATGCTCTAAGCATTGTTCAAGATGTTGTCTGTGTCGTTCTCTTGTAATTAAAATATCATCACTTGTTATAAATTTATCCTTTAAATTATTTTTTATTTTTAAAATTAATTCATCAATGTTTAAATTTTCTTTAATTGAAATTAATACATGATCTAATTTTTTAATTTCTGAATCAATATTTCCCTCCAGTAGATCCGATTTATTTATTACCAAAATCGCATTTTGATCCAATAAACTCTTCAAAACATCAGTAAAATCAAGGTTTTTTGCATCAATAACTACCAATTTTAGATCAGCTTCTTCTGCTCTATTCAAAGATAATTTAATACCTTTCCTTTCAATTTCGTTTTTAGATTCTCTTATACCGGCAGTATCAGAAACAATTACTGGATAACCATCAATATTAAGATGGGTTTCAATTACATCTCTTGTTGTTCCTGCAATCTCTGAAACTATTGCAACATCTCTGTTTGATAGATGATTTAAAAGACTAGATTTACCTGCATTAGTTGGTCCAAGAATTGCTATCTTAAAACCTTCTCTTATTCTTTCTCCAACTTTTTGATCATCTAACATTTTTTTAATATTTATTAAAACCTCATCTGAACTTTTTTTAATTTCTTTTATAATATCATTAGGTAGATCTTCATCTGGGAAATCTATTTTAGCCTCAACATGTGATAATATTTTTAAAAGCTTTTCTCTTAAAAAATTAAATTGATCAGCAGATTTTCCATTCATAATTTTAATTGCTTGCTTTCTTTGAATTTCAGTTTCAGCAGAAATTAAATCAGCTATGCTCTCTGCTTTAAGTAAATTTATTTTTCCATTTTGAAATGCAAGCTTTGTAAACTCACCGGGTTCTGCTAAGCGACAATTTTCAACTGTAGAAATGGAAGAATGGATAGCGTCTATTACTGCCTTACTTCCATGTACCTGTATTTCAGCCATATCTTCACCTGTGTAGCTCTCAGGACCAGGAAACCACAATAATATGCCCTCATCAATTAGTTCAGAAGTATTGATTTTATTGATCTTTCTTAATGTTGCTACTCGGGGTTTTGGTAAACTTTTATTTGTTAATAGTTCTAAAATTTTTGAAGTCTCAGGTCCTGAAACTCTAATTATTGCAATACCAGAAATTCCTGGGCCACTTGATAGGGAATAAATTGTCATTATAATTTAATTATAAGTTAACTAAGACTAAACTTAAATTAAATTTTGAAACATTTCCTTTAGATGATCTTTGTATTTATCACTAGAGTGCACTGATGAACTATAAACTGCTTGACGAGCTTGCGATATACTAGCTGTTTTAATTGGTGTTTTGGTATTTTTATGATGATTAAAACAATTTTCATCCAATTCCAGTTCACAAAACTCTAATAATTTTTCTATTTCATTTTTTTTATCAGATACAATTTTTTCATACTCAACAGTATGAATAGAACCTGACATTTTTGAATTCCAAAATTTCATCAAATAATTATAATTATTATGATAATTAGAGATATATTTCTGATCAAATGCCCAGTTCATTTTAGGTGATGAAAAATTGTTTTTATATATTGATAGACAATTATCGCTTGAATTTCTTTTGCAGTGAATAATTTTACTATTAGGGAAAAAAACTTTAATAAAACCAATCCATTTAAAATTTAATGGAGCTTTATCTGTCAATATATGTTCATCAATATCAAATAAAGAAATGTTCTCGAAATACAGATCATTAATTAAATTTTTTGGAGAGTTTTGAAGTTTGGTAATTTTTTGTTTATCTAATTTATTATCGATAAAAAAATTATTATGAACGGCACTTGATAAGAATGGAAGTTCTCCTGCTCCATAAACTTTGTTATGTGAGGAAATAATTTGTTCAACTAAAGTTGTACCAGACCTGGGCATTCCACAAATAAAAATAATTTTTTTGTTTGAAAAACTTTTGTGACTTATACTTAAATCGATATTTTGAAATATATTTTTTATATCAGTCATAATATTAATTTCATCAGTAATATTTGATTTTCTTTTTTTGTTCATCATTTTATTACCCAAAGAAAGAAATTTTATAGCCATTTCTGTATCTTTTAAATCGTCATATGCTTTACCAAGTGCAAAAGAAATTATTCCTTTTTGATCATCTCCAAAATTATCTTCTGAAAAAATTTTTTTCATTTTAGATAAGTGGATCATTGTTTCTTCGTTTGTTAAAGAATACTTGTAAATTGAGCTTAGAATTTGATGCGCATTTGCGTTATTCGGGTCTATTTTTAAAATTTTGTTAACAGTCTCAATTGTCTCTGTTATTTTATTCAGACTTTGAAATGATAATGCCAAATGATTTAGAAAAACTAAAGGATTAATATTTTTTTCTTTCATAATATTTAGTCCTTGCTCGTACAATTTTATAGCGTTTTCAATATCATTTATATCAGATTTTAAATTACCATAATTGTTATAAACATTGACATAATTTGGATTTATTTCTAAAATTTTCTTATAAATTTGTTCTGCTTTAAAATATTTCTCTAAATTTTTTAAAGAATTAGCCAGGTTATTCATTGCAGAAATATTATTATTATCTGCTTTCAAGGCTAACTCAAAAAAATCTATTGCTCTGTGATCTTTGCCAATATTTTGATATGCCATTCCAGATAAATTTAAAATGAATGAATTATTTGGAAATTTTTTATTTAATATTTCACAGCCTTCAATTACTCTTTTAAAATTACCGTCTGCAAAATAATTTTGAAGTTTTTTTACTTTTTCAACAAAGTTCATAACTTTAGTTTGAAATTTAAGCTGGCTTATTCATCGAGTTAAAAAATTCTGCGTTATTTTTTGTATCTTTTAATTTAGAATTAATAAATTCGATAGCATCCATTGTTCCCATAGGAGCAATTATCCTTCTTAGAACGTTCATTTTTTGAAGATCATTTTTATCAAAAAGCAGTTCCTCTCTTCTCGTACCTGATTTTGTAATATCGATTGCTGGATAAATTCTTTTGTCAGCAATCTTTCTGTCCAGAACTGTTTCACTATTACCTGTTCCTTTAAATTCTTCAAAAATAACCTCATCCATTCTACTACCAGTATCAATTAAAGCAGTTGAAATAATTGTTAAAGATCCACCTTCTTCAATATTTCTCGCAGCACCAAAGAATCTTTTTGGTCTTTGAAGAGCATTTGCGTCTACACCGCCAGTTAAAACTTTTCCTGAACTTGGTATAACTGCATTGTAAGCTCTTCCTAATCTAGTGATAGAATCTAATAGTATAACTACATCTTTTTTATGTTCAGTTAATCTTTTTGCTTTTTCAATAACCATCTCTGCAACAGCGACGTGTCTTTGTGCTGGTTCATCGAACGTAGAACTAATAACCTCACCTTTTACTGTTCTTTGCATATCAGTTACTTCTTCTGGACGTTCGTCAATTAAAAGAACGATTAAATAACACTCTGGATAATTTTTTGCAATAGAATTTGCTATACTTTGTAAAATCATTGTCTTACCAGCTTTAGGTGGTGAAATGATAATTGATCTTTGACCTTTACCAATTGGACTTACAAGATCAATTAGCCTTGGTGTTAAATCTGGTTTTTTTTCTACTTTTGTAGTTTCAACTTCCATCACCAACTGTTTATCTGGATATAAAGGCGTTAAGTTATCAAATGCAATTTTATGTCTTGCTTTTTCTGGTTCTTCAAAATTAATTTTACTAACCTGAAGTAAAGCAAAATATCTTTCACCTTCTTTTGGAGCTCTAACAGGTCCTTCAATAGTATCGCCTGTTCTTAAACCAAATTTTCTAATCTGACTTGGACTTACATAAATGTCATCAGGTCCTGGAAGATAATTAGATTCCATCGCCCTTAAAAAACCGAAACCATCTTGCAACAACTGGAGCACACCAGCTCCTGTAATTTCTTCTTTTTCCGCAACTTTTTTCAAAATAGCAAAAAGAATTTCTTGTTTTCTTAATGTGCTTGCATTTTCAATACCAAGCTCTTCAGCTTGCGCAATAAGTTGTTCAGATGATTTTAATTTTAATTCTTGGATATTCATGATTAAATTTTGTAAGGACTAAATAGATAGAGCTAATATATATACTCAAAATGTTATTTCAACCTTAGATTGGCTTAAAAACAACAAGAAATACAACAAAAATAAGCGTTGCTGTCGGTATTTCGTTAATAATTCTAAAATATTTTGCTGACTTTTTATTAGAATTATTTTTTAGAGAAATCATACATTTACCCAAATGTTCATGAAAGATTGATAATAAAATTACTAAAAAAAGTTTTAATTGCATCCACAGTTGAGAAAAAATCTCCAAACCATTTAAATAGATCAGGGCAATACCAAACAACCAGGTTAGTATCATTGCTGGTCTCATGATATAATTATATAATTTTCTTTCCATCACTTCAAAAATATCTGTGGCTTGTTTTTTTTCTATATTTTCTACGTGATAAACAAAAATTCTTGGCAAATACAAAAGTCCTGCCATCCATGAAACTACGGAGATTAAATGAAGTGATTTAAAAAGTAGATAAGTATTCATAATTAAATACTTCTTTCAATTAAAGATTTTAGTAAAAGAATATGATCGTCGCTATCATTTAAGCAGGGTATCATATCAAAATTTTTACCTCCAGAATTAATGAAACTTTCTTTACCTTGTATTAGTATTTCTTCTAAAGTTTCAACACAATCTGAAGAAAAACCCGGACATATTGTAAGAATATTTTTTTTACCTTCTTTGGGTAAATTTTCTAGAGTTTTGTCTGTATAAGGCTTTAACCATTCTTGTGGTCCAAACCTAGACTGAAAGGTTGTTTTTATTTCTATGGAATTAAACTTTTCTGAAATGAGCCTAGTGGTTTTATGACAATAACAATGATAGGGATCACCTTTATCAAAATATTTTTTTGGAATACCGTGATAAGAAGCAATTATTAAATCTGGTTTCCAATTTATTTCACCAATTTTTTTGTTAATCGAATTTACAAGTGCATCTACATACAAAGGGTCAGACTCATAATGAGGAATTATCTTAAGAGACGGTTGCCATCTCATTTTCATTAACACTCTATAAACTTCGTCACATACAGTTGCTGTTGTCGCTGCAGCATATTGGGGATATAACGGTAAAATAACTAAATTTTCACAGCCTTGTTCGTGTAATTTTAAGATTTTGCTTTTAATACTTGGGTTTCCATATCTCATTGCAAAATCGATTACTGTATTTTCTTTCTTTATGTAAGTGGAAAGTTTTTCTGCTTGTTTTTTTGTATAATATAACAATGGAGAAATATTTTCTTCTTTCATCCAAATTTCTTTATAAGCTTTTGCGGTTTTTGACGGTCTAAAAGTTAAAATAAATAAATTAAGTATAATTTGCCAAATAATAGGGTTTACTTCTATCACGCGCCTATCAGATAAAAATTCTTTAAGATATTTTCTTATATCAAACCAACTAGTTGAGTCGGGTGTGCCCAAATTTACAATTAAAACTCCTGTTTTGCCAAATTTTATCGAGGGATGATCTAGTTTATTTTTCACTTAATAATCTTTTACTATTTTAACCAAGTGGTCCATCATGTTCGGGTCTGTTTCAGGTAAAACTCCATGTCCTAAATTAAAGATATAAGGATGGTCTTTGAAAATATCTAGATATTTAATTGTTTCTTTTGTAAGGTTTTCTTTGTTTGATAGTAATACTTTGGGATCTAAACCACCTTGAATTGGAATTTGTATATCTTTTAAAATTTGTTTTGGATTAACGTTATAATCAATACTAATCGCATCAGGCTTTACAACTTGACAAAATTTTTTATAATTTTTAATTTCTCTTGGAAAACAAATAACGGGAACATTTAAAGATTTAACATAATTAACTAAATTAAGAGTTGGAGAATAAATGTAATTTTCTAAATCTTTTTCTTGTAGTAAACCAGCCCAACTATCAAAAATTTGTATTACGTTAGCACCATTTTTTATTTGGTTTTTGATATGTATCATTAAAAATTTTTCCAAAATTGACAAAATTTTTTTAATTAAATCGTTGCCATTAAAAAAATCTTCCTTTAAACTTTTTTTAGGAGATTGTTGATTAATCATATAAACCAATAAAGTCCAAGGTGCACCAACAAATCCAATAATATTTTTGTTTTTAGTACTTTGATCGTTGCTGACTTTTTTTAAGGCTTTATAAACAGGAAAAATTCTTTCAACAAAATCTGTTTCACTTATTTTAGAAATTTCATTGATATTGATTTGACCAAGTATTGGTCCAAAATTTTTTTTAAATTCAACCTTTTGATTTAGTCCATATGGTAACATTAAAATATCTGAAAATATTATAGCAGCATCTAAATCAAATCTTTTTAAAGGTTGTAAAGTTATTTCTGACGACAAATCTTCATTAAGACACAATTTTATAAAATCTGGATTTAATTTTCTAATCTCTCTAAACTCAGGTAGGTATCTTCCTGCTTGTCTCATTATCCAGATAGGTTTTATTTTTGTATTTTTATTTTTTATTACTTGATGAAGAGGCGTCATATTAAAATTATATATATATTTATTTTATTAGTATTATGTCCTGTGAATATTGATGATAAGCATTTATTAACATTTTATTAACATCATAATCACATTAAAAATTAAGATAAATCATTTAAATTGAAGCTTTTTAAGTTTTCATAAAATTTAATGTATAATATTATCTTTAAGAGTATAAATGTTAATAAAACCCCTAATTTACAACAATAATTAATCAATATTTAAATTGTGTAATTTAATTAAAATATTACAAATTTATCAACAATTTATTCATGAGTAATACATATCAAATTTATCTGATTTCCGACTCAACAGGAGAAACTCTCGATAGAATTTTTTTAGCTTTAAAGGCACAATTCACCAATATTGAATATAATGTTCATTTTTACTCTTTCACTAGAACAGAAAATCAAATTTTAAAAATTTTGGAGGATGCAAAAAAAAATAAAAATTCAGTCATTCTTTACACAATTGTTGATACTAACCTAGCAAAACATTTGGCAAATTTAAGTAATGAAAAAAAAATACCCTGTTTTGGCGTTTTGGGAAATTTAATTTTAAACTTTTCTAAAATTCTAAATCAAGAAGCATCTCATGAACCAAGTGGACAATATGTTTTAAATGAAGAATATTATAAAAAGATTGAGGCCATTCAATTTACAATGAATCATGATGATGGAAATATGATTAATGATATAGATAAATCTGATATTATATTGGTTGGTGTTAGTAGAACAAGCAAAACACCAACATCAATTTATTTAGCTAACAAAGGATTTAAAACATCTAATATTCCCCTGGTAAATGAAAGTTCATTGCCAAAAAAACTTAAAGATAATCCGGGACTAACTTGTGTGGTTGGATTAAATACAGAGCCCGATAGATTAGTAGATCTCAGAAAAAATCGTATGAGCTCTCTTAAAGAAAATGAAAACAAAAAATATACTAGTATTGAAAATATTAAAAAAGAAATTTTAGACGCAAAAAAAACATTTCAAAAATATAAATGGCCGTCAATAGATGTTACAAGAAAATCTGTTGAAGAAACAGCTGCTTCTATAATTAAAATACATGAGATATATCTAAATAATGCAAAATAAAATTATTCTTGCTTCTAAAAGCAAAGTTAGAAAAGAAATATTAGATAAAAATAATATACATTGTGAGGTCAAACCTTCAAATGTTGATGAAGATGTAGTTAAAGATAGTCTTATTAAAGAAAAGGCCTCGCCAGAAATTATATCGAAAAATTTAGCTGAGCTTAAGGCTAATAAAGTTAGTTTAAATCAAAGCGACCAGCTTGTGTTAGGGGCTGATAGTGTTATCGATTTAGATGGTGAATTAATTTCAAAACCAGAAAATAGAGAACAAGCATTGGTAATTCTTAAAAAACTTAATGGAAAGAAACATCATCTAATAAGCTCAGTTTGTATTTCAAAAAATGGATTAATGATCTGGAATTATACTGATAAAGCAGAGCTAGCGATGAAAAATTTTACAGAAGAAGATTTAAAAATATATTTGTCAAAAATATCTGATGAAGCCCTGTATGCTTATAATGTTTATCAAATAGAAGGAGAGGGAAGAAGTTTGTTTGCTAGTATTAATGGAGATGAAGACACAATAATGGGTTTACCAGTTAAAAAAATTAGAGAATATTTAAAAACAAATCAATGAAAAAATATTTAGTTATAGGAAATCCAATTGAACATTCTCTGTCTCCGAAACTTCAGAATTATTGGATAAAAAATCATAATATTGATGCAATTTATGAAAAAGAAAAATTTAATGAAGATAAGCTAGAAAAATTATTCTTAAATTTAAGAGATAAAAAAATTAATGGAGCAAATGTTACAGTTCCTTTTAAAAAAGCTGTAATTCCTTTTTTAGACAAACTTAGTGCAGAAGCAGAAAGGACTCAGTCAGTTAATACGATTTATTTAGAAAATAATAAAATAATCGGTCACAATACAGACATCGACGGATTCGAACTAGGAATAAATAAGATAAATTATAATATTTCTGATAAAAAAATTTTTATTCTTGGAGCTGGAGGTGTGGTGCCATCTATTGTTTATGCTTTAAATAAAATGAAAGTTTCAGAAATCACAATTGCAAATAGAACTAGAGAAAAAGCTGAAAATTTAAAAAACCTATTTGATGAATTAAAAATAGTTGAATGGGGAGAGATCCCAGACTTTGATATGATTATTAATGCAACAAGCATAGGACTTAGAAAAGATGATGAAATAAATCTGAATTTTTCATCAATTGGTAAAAATAAATTTTTTTACGATGTTATTTATAATCCGAAAGAAACGAATTTTTTAAAGACAGGAAGAAAACTAGGTAATGCTACTGAAAATGGCAAATTAATGTTTATTTATCAAGCAATCTCAGCTTTTAATATTTGGCATGGAGTGAGACCAATGGTAAATGATGAGGTTATTAAACTTTTGGATTAATGATTAAAATTGGAATTTTAGGTGAAATTGGGGCGGGCAAAAGTTATGTATCAACGAATTTTGGCTATCCAGTTTTTAATGCAGATCATGAAGTAGCTGAACTATATAAGAAAAATAAAAAGATATTTTATAAATTAAAAAAAATTTTACCAAAATATATATCTAAATTTCCTATTGATAAAAAGGAAATAACAAACGCAATTTTAGCTAATAAAAATAACTTAAAAAAAATTGTTAAAATAGTTCATTCAGAAGTAAGAAAAAAAATGCTACTTTTTTTAAAAAAAAACCATAAAGCTAAAATTGTTATATTAGATATCCCACTTTTGCTAGAAAACAAGATAAATGATAAAAAGGATATTTTAGTTTTTGTAGACTCAAAAAAGTCTGAAATCCTAAAAAGATTAAAAAAACGAAAAAATTTTAATTTAAAGATTTTTCAAAAGTTTAAGGATATCCAGCTATCTTCTAATTACAAAAAAAAGAAATCTCATTTTATAATTAAAAATAATTTTAGAAAAAAATCTGTTAAAACTGGAATAAACAATGTTCTTGAGAGAATTACATAAATGAAAGAAGTAGTATTAGATACAGAAACAACAGGTATATCAGTTAAAGAAGGTCACAGAATAGTTGAAATTGGATGCATTGAACTGGATAATTTAATTCCAACCAAAAATAGGTTTCATTGTTATTTAAATCCAGAGAGAAAAGTTTCGGAGAAAGCTTTAGAAGTACATGGTTATACCGATGAATTTTTGTCTAAACAAAAAAAATTTAGTGATGTTGGTGATCAGTTTCTTACTTTTATTAAAGATAAAAGATTAATAATTCACAATGCAGAGTTTGATTTGGGTCACTTAAATAATGAACTTTCTATATTTGGAAAAAACAAGATAAATAATGAGATAGTAGATACATTAATTTTAGCTAGAGATAAGTTTCCAGGCTCCCCTGTCAGCTTAGATGCTCTTTGTAAAAGATATAGAATAGACAACTCAATTAGAACACAACACACAGCATTAATTGACTGTGATTTGTTAGCAAAAGTTTATATCAATTTAATTGATCAAAAAGAACCAACTTTGGATTTTCAAAATATGGATACTGAAAAAGACAATCAAAATAGTTCTAAAGTTTCTTATTTTAAAAAAGTAATAAAACCAAGTAAAGATGAAATTCTTAAACACAATGAATACTTAAAAAATCATTTAAAAAAAAATTATTTTTAATTAAATCTTTTTTTATAAAGTTCCTCAAAGTTGATTTTTTTTTCAAATTTAATTGACGGGTACCCAGAATTATTTATAAGATTTAAAAATGATTTTTCGAGATCTGGATATATTTCAACTTGAACATCACATAATATAATTTTCTCTAATTCTTTTTTTTCTTTTACGTCATCATCTACTTTTACAATTGTTGCAAAATTGATCTCAAAATAGGATTTTTTTTTATTATCTTCTTTGTCCTCAAATTTAAATATTGTATTTATTTCAACCATTTTATTTTTTAAAGCTTTTGATTTAATATCTATGTTTAGCTGATATTTAGAAATATAATCTTTGACAAAAATATAGGTTTCTACATCTGGTGTCTCACTAGACATGTCTTTAATAAATTTTCCTAGAATTTTATAATTTTTTGTCATTTTCATCCTCTATATCTTCAAAGTCTCCATCTATAAAATTATTTTTTTCTTTCTTATGATTAAATTTTTTTGCAAATTTACTAAAAAAAAATTTTCTACTTATTGGAAAAATTAACAAAAATCCAAAAATATCAGTTGCAAAGCCAGGGATGATCAACAATATTGCTGCAAAAGCAATTGCAGCACCTGAAATTATTTCATATGCAGGAGCTTCGTTTCTACTAAGTTGCAAAAATCCAGCTTTAAGAGTGTTTAGACCCTCGTATTTTGCGTAATAAACACCAACTACAGCTGTTATAAATATTAACAAAATTGTTGTTATCGCACCTATTTGTGATCCAATTTTAATAAAAAGGTAAATCTCAATGATAGGTATTAGTATTATAGATAATAAAATTGGGTTCATTTGTCCGTAATCTAAATTGCTAGTTGAAATTAATCAACATAGTAATTACTATAAGGTCATGAGTTACAGCTTTGAATACATAGATATAATTCTTTTAGCAATGATTGCTGGGTTTATTTTTTTAAGATTAAGAGGAATACTTGGAAAAAGAACAGGATTTGAGGGGAAAGCACCACCACAATTTGATAAAATTTTAAAAGAAGCTGTTGCGAAACAAGCCCCTGTTAATAATGAAACTTTTGATGAAAATGCTCAAAAAGAATTTATTGAAGGCGCAAAAATAGCTTATGAAACTATAATCACCGATTTTAGTGACAATGATAATAAGTTAACAACAAGCAAACTTCTTTTAAATAAAGAAATTTACAATCAATTTAATGATGCATTGAAAGAAAGAAGTGAAAGAGGGCATTATGCTGAAATAACTTTTATAGGTGTTAATTCAGCAACTATTAAAGAACATAAAAAGATTGATAAAATTTTAAATGTTACGGTGGACTTTATTGCAGAAGTAATCACTTGTATTAGGGATAAAGATAAAAAAATTATTTCAGGTGATCCAGAAAAAATTAAAAAAATATATGATACCTGGGTCTTTTCAAGAGATGTAACTTCGCCAAATCCAAACTGGCAACTTGTAAATACTTTAACTTAATTGACAGATAATATCTCAGATAAAGATAAAAAAGAATGGGAAAAATTTATATCTGGTGACGAAAGATTACCCAACAAAGATAATAAATTTCAAAGAAAAACATCTTTAAAAATAAAATCCATAGACCTACATGGATATACGCTCGATGAAGCAAATAGATCTATAGAAAATTTTATAACTAAATCTTATGAGGATGGAATAAATAAGCTAATAGTTGTGACTGGTAAAGGTCTCCACTCTCAAAATGAAAAAGATCCTTATGTTTCTAAAAATCTTAGTATTCTCAAGTATTCAGTTCCTGAATTTATTTCAAATAATCAAAGTTTGATGAAAATCATTTATGAAATGAAAGATGCAAAAATTGAGGATGGTGGTGAGGGGGCTTTTTATATTTTATTAAAAAAAAATAAATCTATAAAATAAATTTTGAAAGGTCGGTATCTTTAATTAAATTATCTAAGTTTTTATCAATATATTCTTTATTGATAATAATTTTTTCACCAGACCTGTCAGTAGCTGTAAAACTAATTTCATCTAAAATTTTTTCAATAATGGTGTGAAGTCTTCTAGCTCCAATATTTTCAACTGTGGTATTAACTTCTGATGCAATATTAGCAATTGCATCAATTCCATCATCAGAAAATTCAAGTTCTACATTTTCTGTTTTTAAAAGAGCAACATATTGTTTAATTAAACTAAAATCAGGCTCTCTTAAAATTCTTTTAAAATCCTCACTGGTTAATGCTTCTAGCTCAACTCTTATAGGCAACCTTCCTTGAAGTTCAGGAAGTAGATCAGATGGTTTTGCAAGCTGGAATGCTCCAGATGCTATAAACAAAATATGATCTGTTTTAATAGGACCATGTTTGGTATTTACTGTAGTTCCCTCTATTAAAGGCAACAAATCTCTTTGTACACCTTCACGAGATACATCGCCACCAACACGATCTGTTCTTGCTGAAATTTTGTCTATTTCATCTAAGAAAACTATACCGTTATTTTCAGTTGATAATTTTGCAGCTTTAACAATTTTATCTTGTTCTATTAATTTATCAGATTCATCATTTATTAAAATTTCATGAGATTCTTTTACTGTCATTTTTTTCTTTTTTTCTTTATTGCCCATTGATTTTCCAATCATTTCACCAATGTTAATCATCCCAACATTTGCTCCAGGCATTCCTGGTATTTCAAAAGAAGTGTTACCAGATCCAGTATCGCTAACAGCTATTTCAATTTCATTATCATCAAGATCACCATTTCTAAGTCTTTTTCTAAAGCTTTCTCGAGTTGCAAGGCTCGCTTTTTTACCAACCAATGCATCTAAAACTTTCTCCTCAGCTGCTTTTTGAGCTTGGGCATGGACCTCTTTTCTCATTTTTACTTTTTCCATTGAAATGGCAATTTCAATTAGGTCTCTAACTATTTGTTCTACATCTCTTCCAACATATCCAACTTCAGTAAACCTTGTAGCTTCAACTTTTACAAAAGGTGCTTCAGCTAGTTTTGATAGTCTTCTTGAAATTTCTGTTTTTCCAACCCCTGTTGGCCCAATCATAAGAATATTTTTTGGTAAAACTTCATTTTTCATTTCACCTGTAAGTGCCTGTCTTCGCCATCTATTTCTTAAGGCAACAGCAACTGCTTTTTTTGCTTTATTTTGACCTACAACAAATCTATCTAATTCTGAAACAATTTCTCTTGGAGATAAGGAGCTTACTAAAGAGCTCTCTTCTTTGGCATTTTTATCTTTTGGAACTAGTGGAGTTACGTTTGAATTTTCCATTATATTTTTAAAACTTTAATATTATCATTTGTAAAAACGCAAATTTCTGATGCAACTTTGATAGCTTTTTTTGCAATGTCTTCTGCACTCATATCAGTTTCCATTAAAACTTTTCCAGCTGCTAAAGCATAGTTTCCCCCAGATCCTATTCCTATAACATCTCCCTCGGGCTCTAAAACATCGCCAGTTCCAGAAATAATATAACTATTTTCTTTGTCTCCAATCGCCATAAGAGCTTCTAATCTTCTTAAATATTTATCAGTTCGCCAATCTTTTGCTAATTCAACAGCTGCTCTTGATAAGTTTCCAGCATGTTTTTCAATTTTAGCTTCTAATCTTTCGAACAATGTTAAAGCATCTGCTGTTGATCCTGCAAATCCAGCAACTACGTCTCTTTTTTCAATTTTTCTAACTTTTGAGGCAGTGCTTTTAACTACAGTATTTCCCATACTCACTTGACCATCTCCAGCCACAACTACTTCATTATTTTTTCTAATTAGAACAATTGTTGTCATATTCAATAAATGGTAACTATTTTTGATACTTCAAGTGTTCATACGGATATTGATATACTTAGATTATATATGTATACCTCTTAAAATATATGACTAGAAAAGGAAAAGTATCTCGTAAAACTAAAGAAACCAGCATTAATGTTGAGGTTAATATTGATGGAAAAGGTAAATACCAAATTGACACTGGTATCGGTTTTTTAGATCATATGCTTGAACAGTTATCAAAGCATTCTTTAATTGATTTAAAAGTTAAAGCTAAAGGAGATACCCACATTGATCTTCATCACACCACAGAGGACACAGGAATTGCAATTGGTGAAGCTTTAAAAAAGGCTGCTAAAAAATTTGTTGGTATCAAACGTTATGCACATAGAGTAATTCCAATGGATGAAACTTTAACTAGAGTAGCAATTGATGTTTCAAACAGACCTTATTTGATTTGGAAAGTAAAATTAAAAGTCGAAAAACTTGGTGAGATGGACACAGAATTATTCAAAGAATGGTTTCAAGCTTTTTCACAATCGGCAGGTATTACTTTACACGTTGAAAATATTTATGGTGATAATAGTCATCATATTATTGAATCATGCTACAAAGGTTTAGCAAGATCCCTAAGAGATGCTTTAGAGATGGACCCTAGAAATAAAAAAAGCATTCCATCAACTAAAGGCTCACTATAAGTTTAATGAATGTCACAATTGTTGATTATAATTCGGGCAATATAAGCTCGGTAATAAACTCTTTTCAGGAAGTTGCTAAAGATAAAGTTAATATTGAGGTAACTTCAGATTTAAACAAAATAAAATCTAGCGATAAAATAGTTTTACCAGGTCAGGGCTCGTTTAAAAGTTGTGTTGATGCTCTTAATAGTATCGACGGTTTAGTTGATACGTTAAATGATTTTGTAACTAATAAAAAAAAACCTCTTATTGGAATTTGTGTTGGATTACAAATGTTTGCAGATATTGGTTACGAAGAAAAAGAAACCAAAGGTTTGGGTTGGATTTCAGGAAAAGTTTCAAAAATAGACAATCAAAATGGAAAGTACAAACTTCCCCATATTGGTTGGAACGAAATAAATATTGTTAAGGATAGTAAAATTTTTAAAGAAATAGAAAACAATTCTCACATGTATTTTGTCCATAGTTATGAATTTATTCCTGAAGATAAAGATGTAATTTCAGCAACAACAGATTATTCATCAAATATTGTTTGTTCTGTTGAAAAAGAAAATATTTTTGGAACTCAATTTCATCCTGAAAAAAGCGATAAAATTGGATTAAAAATAATTGATAACTTTATAAAATTATAAATGAAAATATTTCCAGCTATAGATATCAAAGATAAAAAATGTGTGCGATTAGTCAAAGGAGATTTTGAAAATAAAACTGAATATGAAATGTCTCCTGTTGAGCAAGCAAGCAAATATAAAGATCATGGTTTTAAAAACTTACATATAGTTGATTTAGATGGGGCTCTAACTGGTGAAACAGTGAATTTGGATATTATTCAAGAAATAGTTGCTAAATTTGATCTTAAAATCGAAATTGGCGGAGGTATAAGAAATTTTGAAAGCATTCAGAAATATACTAATGCTGGTGTTGAAAAAGTTATCTTAGGTAGTGCAGCAATTAAAGACAAAAGTTTTTTAAAAGAGGCATGTATCAAATTTCCAAATAAAATTGCATTAGGTTTAGATGCAAAAGATGGATATTTATCTGTATCTGGTTGGAAAGAAAATTCTAATCAGTTAACATTAGATTATTTAAAAGAAGTAAATGATTTTGGTGCAAGCAGGCTGATTTATACAGATATTAATCGAGATGGTATGAAGCAAAGTCCAAATTTTAATGAAACTTCTAAGGTGGCAGATACATCTAAGTGTCCAGTAATCATTTCAGGCGGTGTATCTTCAATAGATGATATTAAAAAAGCTAGAGAATTAAACAATAATAACATTGAAGGTATTATAGTTGGAAAAGCTATATATGATGGAGATATTAAATTAGATGAATTAGCTAAGGAATTAGATGCTTAAAAATAGAATAATACCGTGTTTGGACGTTAAAAATGGAAGAGTTGTAAAAGGTATAAACTTTGTCGATTTAAAGGACGCCGGAGATCCTGTTGAGCAAGCTAAGATTTATTCTGATGGAGGTGCTGATGAAATTTGTTTTTTAGATATTACAGCTTCAAATGAAAACAGAAATACTATCTATAATGTAGTAGAGAAAACTTCAAAGAAATGTTTTGTTCCGTTAACAGTAGGAGGTGGAGTTAGAAGCATTGATGACATTAATAAATTATTAAACTGTGGGGCTGATAAAGTATCAATTAATACAGCGGCGGTTCAAAATTCAGAAGTAGTAATAGAAAGCTCAAAAAAATTTGGTTCACAATGCATAGTTGTTGCTATAGATGCGAAAAAAAATGGAGATAGATGGGAAATCTTTACTCACGGTGGAAGAAATAATTCAGGGATTAACGCCATAGAATTTGCAAAAAAAATGGAAGATAGTGGGGCAGGTGAGCTTTTAGTTACTTCTATGGATAGAGATGGCACACAAGTTGGATATGATATTGAACTTATGTCTAAAATATCATTAGAAGTAAACATTCCGGTAATTGCATCTGGAGGAGTTGGTAATTTAGATCATTTGGTTGATGGAATTAAATTAGGAAATGCTAGCGCAGTTCTAGCAGCATCGATATTTCATTATGGCAAACATTCTGTAAAAGAGGCTAAGGAGTATTTGGATTCAAAAGGAATTCCTGTTAGAATTTAATATGTTTAATACATTAGAAAATTTAATTAAACTTGCAAGAGATAGAAAATCTTCTCCTGTTGAAGGTTCTTATACTAATAAGTTGCTTACAGACAAATCGTTAAGTAAGGCAAAAGTTTTAGAAGAAGTTAATGAATTGATCGAAGCAGTAGAGGAAAATTCTAATAAAATACATGAAGCTGCAGATGTATTTTACCATTTACTAATGTATCTGGAAGCTAATGATGTGAAAATTGAAGAAGTAATGCAAGAACTAGAAAATAGAAAAAAATGAGTTACGATGATAATAATATTTTTGCAAAAATTTTAAGAGGTGAAATTCCTTGCAATAAAATTTACGAAGATGATTTTATTTTATCATTTCATGATATTAATCCTCAAAAAAAAATACATGCTCTAGTTATTCCAAAAGGAAAATATATTGATTTTGATGATTTTAGTTTAAAAGCTTCATCAGAGGAGATGGTTGGATTGATTAGGGGCATCAATATAGTAGCAAAAAAGCTAGGTATTTCAACAGAAGTAGGCAAAGGCTACAGAGCTTTAGCCAACATAAGCGATCATGGTGGTCAAGAGGTTCCTCATTTACACTTTCACTTGTTTGGTGGTGAAAAAGTTGGAAAAATGGTCGAGTGACAGAAGAAGTTGAAAGAAATTATTTAGAAATAAATTCAATCAGAGATCTGAATGAGGTTGTAAAACCTAACAAAGATTGTTCTTTAAGTTTATTGGAACCAATTAACTTTCAGTTAAATAAATTTTTTTATAAAAATATAGGAAAGAAACACAAATGGACTGACCGATTGGTATGGACAGAAGCTCAATGGATAGATTATGTTTCAAATAAAAAAATAAAAACCTATATCTTGAAATATCAAAATGATCTAGCAGGTTATTTTGAATTAATATTTCATAGTGACGAAAAAGAAGTAGAGATTGCTTATTTTGGATTATTAGAGGAGTTTCAGAATAAAAAACTAGGTTCATATTTGCTATCACAAGCAATAAAAAAATCTTTTAATAGTAAAGTTAATAGAGTGTGGGTTCATACTTGCTCTTTAGATCATAAAAACGCTTTAAAAAATTATATTGCAAGAGGCATGAAAATTTTTAAATCTGAAACTATATTAATTTAGTTTTGACTAGGAATTTTAAATAAATTTTTTGTAATTTCTTTGTTTGTTTCTATTGAGGAAAGGTAAGTAATATTAGTATTTTGATAAATATCTCTTGTTTTCCATCCGACTAAATTAAATGTTTTGATATCGAAAAATACATTAATTTCATTATCATTTTCTACAATAGTATAGTTTATCAAATTTTTATCTATTATATTTTCTTTTAAAAAATTTATTTTCTTAATTAAAAAATTTTTATCTAATATTAAATTTAATGGTGTCTTCTTAAGAGAATACCTATAAAAACTTGTTTCAGTTTTAATTACCAAAGATTTTCCATTAGAAACTAAAATTTTGTTATTTTTTGAATATTTACAATAAATTTTTTTTGGATATTTAATTGTACAAATTCCATTTTCTATTTTTCCATTAATATTTTGTTCAAATTTAAATTCTAAATTTTCAACATTTTGTAAATTTTCAATGATTTTTTCTTTTATTTCTGCTTTAGAATTTGAAATTAAAACAAAAAAAATTAAAATTGAAATGTACTTAAACATTAAAGCACATCTCTTTTACCGACATGATTTGCTTTACTAACAATTCCATCAGCTTCCATCATGTCAATAATTCTTGCAGCTCTGTTATACCCAATTTGAAGCTTTCTTTGTAGAAACGAAGTAGATGCCTTGCCCTCTGATCGAATAATTTCTAATGCTTGTTGGTAAAGTTCATCTTTATCACCTTGGCTATGACTATCATCAATTTCTTTCTCATCAGCAAAGTTTAAAATTTCATCCACATAATCAGGTTCTGCTTGAGATCTAAGGGAGGTGTTAATTTTTTCTATTTCATTATCTGATACAAATGGAGCATGTATTCTTACAATACGATTAGCAGAGGACATATATAACATATCTCCTTTACCAAGTAATTGTTCTGCTCCTTGCTCTCCAAGAATTGTTCTACTATCTATTTTAGATGTAACTTGAAACGAAATTCTTGTTGGAAAATTGGCTTTAATAGTACCAGTAATTACATCAACACTTGGTCTTTGCGTTGCCATTATAATATGAATTCCAGCCGCTCTTGCCATTTGTGAGAGTTTTTGAATATAGTTTTCTATTTCTTTTCCAGCAACTAACATTAAGTCTGACATTTCATCAACAACTACTACAATATAGGGCATAGGTAGTTTGTGTTTAGTATTATAACCGTCTATATTTCTGACACCTTCTTTTGTCATTAAACGATACCTACTCTCCATTTCTTTAACTACCCAACCAAGTACAGATGCTGCTTTTTTAGCTTCGGTAATTACTGGACATAACAAATGAGGAATGCCTTCATAAGTAGAAAGTTCAAGCATCTTTGGATCAATTAAAATAAATTTACATTTTTCTGGTGTGTGTCGATATAGTAAAGATAAAATAATAGTATTAATACAAACAGACTTTCCTGAACCAGTCGTTCCAGCAATAAGAAGATGAGGCATAGTTGCTAAATCTCCAACTATTGGTTTACCTGAAATACTCTTTCCTAGTGCGATAGGTAATTTAATTTCTCTCTTTTTAAAATCAGGATTATTTAAAATCTCACTTAGATAAACATTTTCTCTAGAGTTATTTGGAAGCTCAATCCCAACTGTATTGCTTCCAGGTATGGTTGCTATTCTTGCTGACTCTGAACTAGTGTTCCTAGCTATATCATCGGATAAATTTATTATTTTAGAAACTTTTACCCCAGCAGCAGGTTCGAATTCGTTTAAAGTAACAACAGGTCCATGACTAACCTTTTTGATATTACCACTAACACCAAAATCCATTAATATTTTTTCCAGAAATTCTGGGTCATGAGTTTCATTTTTATCTGAATTTCCCCTCTCTTTTTTTGATGGTTCTTTAAGTAAATTTAATCCAGGTAGCTTAAATTTAATTTTATTTTCAGTTTTATTTTCAGCTTTAATAAATGGTAGGTCTTCTTGAATTAGATTTTTAATTTCATCTTGTGGTATATATTCATTAATTATTTCACTTTTATCAGTATAGTTTCTATTTTTACTTCTAGTTAATAAATTTATGATTTTTTTAGTATTATTATAAAAATTTTTAGGTCTAAAATTTATACTTATTAGAAATAAAGTTAAGACCAATAAAATTAAAATATAATAAAAAATATTCTCATTAATTTGAATTAATGAATTTAAAAATGTTTGATTTAAATAATTGCCAACAAATCCACCATTACCATTAATATAAAGAGTAAAATCTTTTGAATAAAAGAAAGTTAAAAAAAGTGTACCAAAAACAGAGTAAAGAATTCCAAAAAAAATATTTTCGATAATTAAAAAGAATTCTTTTTTAATAAATATATTTATGCCAGTAATAATTAAAGTAAATGTCAGTAAATATGCTATTAGTCCAACAGACTGAAAAAATAAATCAGATACAAAACTACCCTGAAAACCTAATAAATTTTTAATATTAGTGTTTTCTGGGAAAATGAAGTTAGGATCTTCAGGTGAATAACTTATAAGTGCAATTAACAACAGTGCTCCTGAAATGAAAATAATAATCCCAAGAATCTCCGCTAGTCTATTAATAGTGAAATTAATCACTAAATCTGCTGTTTTTTTTATATTCATATAAATGAATCGATTTAATCACTTTGTATCATCTAATTTTTATTGTTAAAATTAAAAATAATATGAGAGTTTGTATACTTGGGCATGGTCTTTCAAGCTTAACTTTAGCCAAAGCTTTAGTTAATCAAAATATTTATGTTGAAATTATTTCTAATAAAAAAAATCAAAAAAGAGGCCTTTCAAGAACTTTAGGTATTTCAAAAAGTAACATTAATTTTTTCAATAAAAATATCATTAATATCGAAAAGCTTCTTTGGAAATTAAAAAAGATTGAAATATATGCAGATAATTTAAAAAATGAAAAATTATTAAATTTTGAAAAAAATAATGACCAAATTTTTTCCATTATTAAAAATTATGATTTACATCGAGCACTTGAAAAAGATTTAATTAAAAGTAAATATTTTAGAAAAAGATATTTCAAGAATGTAAATTTATCTTTTTTAAAAGATTATAATATAATTATTAATTGTAATTATTTTGATAATTTTACTAATAAATATTTTGGTAAAAAAATTATAAAAGAATATGATAGTATTGCTTATACGACCATTATTAATCATGAAAAAATTATAAATAATACAGCTGTACAAATATTCACAAAAAGAGGACCTTTAGCTTTTTTACCAATATCAAATACAGAAACTTCGATTGTATATTCTGTTCATAA
This sequence comes from uncultured Pelagibacteraceae bacterium, assembly GCA_902567435.1. Lineage (GTDB taxonomy): Bacteria > Pseudomonadota > Alphaproteobacteria > Pelagibacterales > Pelagibacteraceae > Pelagibacter. Next base: position 35,404 of record CACFMU010000001.1, on the reverse strand, counting down.
CTCTGTTAAAAAAGTAAACGATATTAATGAATTAATCAAAAAATATAATTTAAAATATAAAATTGATAAAATTGATAAAATTGAAAATTTTGGATTAAAGTCTCTAAACTTAAGATCTTATTATCATAAAAATATTTTAGCATTTGGTGATTTACTTCACAAAATTCACCCTTTAGCAGGACAAGGTTTTAATATGACCATAAGAGACATAAATGTTCTCACAAATATAATCAAAAATAAATTAGACCTAGGTTTAGAATTGGATAGTTCTGTAAATAAAGAATTCGAAAAAAATGTAAAATATAAAAATTTTATCTTTTCTAATGGAGTTGATTTAATTCATGAATTTTTTAATTACGAAAGAAAAACTAAAAATTCAGTTTTAAGTAAATCAATTCAAATCTTAGGAAAAAATTTTTCTGTAAATAAAGCATTTATAAAAATTGCAGATGAAGGAATATTTTTTTAAATTATTGTAAAGTAGTATTGCTAAATAAGTCATATGTATAAGTGTTTAAAATTTCAGCTATTTTATTTTTTCTTATATCAAGATTTTTAGCCTCTAGTAAAACTTGTTTTTCCTCTAAAGAGAAAGGAGAGGCCATAGCTAATGCGTTTATTGTTTCATCTAAACTCTGTTTTTCAAGTTGTTTCCAATTAATTATAAATCCTCTTTTTTCAAATAAAGATTTTAAATCTTTAAAAATTAACTCTAAATCTGTAAATTTTAGGTCTTCTTTTTTAACATCTAAATCATTTTGAAATTTTTCAAAAGTTATCGCAAATTCTCGATATTTTTTATCTGTTTTTAATTCATTAATAATTTCAAACCTAATCAATCCTTTTAGCTCGATTAAGTATCGACCATCCTCAGTTTCCCTGAAACTAGTTATTTTTCCTAAACAACCAATTTTATATAAGTCTGGTCCTATGTTATCAGCACTACCTGAGTTCATAGGCTGAATCATACCAATTAATTTGTTTGATTTCATACTATCGTTGATCATATCAATATACCTAGGCTCAAAAATATTCAATGGAACACTTGTTTTGGGAAAAATTATAAAGTTGCTTAATGGAAAAACTGGTATTTTTTTAGGAAGATCAATTTTTTTCATGTTTTAATTAAATATATCATAAAATTTACTCAATCATTACCAAATTAACAAAAAGTTTTAAATAACAATTGTTATTATTTTTCATTTTAATAGAAAGTACTAATGATTATCTGGGTAGCATCTTATCCTAAAAGTGGAAATACATGGCTTAGAGCATTGTTAGCTTCATATTATTATTCTAATGATGGAACTTTTGATCAGAAATTATTAAAAAGAATTGAACAGTTTCCTCAAAAAAAAAATTTTTCAAATTTTAATTATGATCAAAAAATAGTTGCTGACACTTCTAGGTTTTGGATTAAGGCTCAGGAGCTGATAAATTTAGATAAAAAGTTAAGATTTTTTAAAACACACAATATTTTGGGTGGATTGAATGGTAATCAATTTACTAATACTCAAAATACCATCGGTTGTATTTATATTGTGCGAGATCCTAGAAATGTTATTACATCTTTAAAGAATCATTTTGAAATGAGTGACAGTGATGCTTTAGAATTTATGCTTTGTAAAAATAAGTATACCTATAATTATCATGCAAAAAATGATTATAGTGATTTTCAATTTATTAGTTCATGGGAAAATAATTATAAATCTTGGAGAAATCAAAAAAATATACCTGTTAAATTTATAAAATATGAGGATTTAAATTCTAAAACTTATGAGGTATTTAAGGATTTAATAAATTTTATTAATTTAAATTTAAAAAATCAGAATATATTTAATAAAAATAAAGCGCAAAAAGCTATTTATTCATCATCTTTTGATAATTTAAAAAATTTAGAGAATAAAAATGGGTTTGTAGAATCTATCTTATCAAAAAAACGTACAAAAAAAATTTCATTTTTTCACTTAGGTCCAAAAAATAATTGGAAAAATATTTTAAGTGAAACTTATCAAAATAAGCTCACTCTTAAATTTGAGAGCAATCTTAAAGAATTAAATTATATTTAATCAAAAAAAATTTCTTATTACTTGCAATTATAAAAACCTCTATTTATAATAAGTCTTTTATAAGCGGGCATAGCTCAGTGGTAGAGCGTCTCGTTGCCAACGAGAAGGTCGAGGGTTCGACCCCCTTTGCCCGCTCCATTAAATTATAGATTATGATAATATGGATATCTTCATACCCTAAAAGTGGAAATACCTACTTGAGATCTTTTTTATCTTCTTATTATTATTCAAAAGATGGTAAATTTGACTTTAATCTTTTATTAAACATTAATCAATTTCCAGCATTAAGATACTCTGATGTTAAATCTTATACTTATTTTGAGGCTGCAAAAAATTGGATATACAATCAAAAAAAATTTTTTACTAAAGAAAAACTTTTTTTTTTAAAAACTCATAATTCTTTACAGGAATACTTTGGATATAGATTTACAAAATCTTCAGAAACTTTAGGGGCAATATATATAGTAAGAGACCCAAGAAATGTTATTTCTTCGATGTGCAATCATTACTCGATGAGTTTAAATGAGACGTATAATAAAATGATAGATGAAAATGCTTCATTATCTATGAAAAATTCTGATGGTGATTTAAGTAATTTTTCATTTTTAGGAAGTTGGTCTAATCATTATAAATCATGGAAAAATAGTTTCGAATTTAAAACTTTATTCATTAAGTATGAAGATCTTGAAGAAAATGCATACGAAGAATTTTGGAAAATACTTACATTTATAGAAGAGTTAACTGGTAAAAATGAGCCTATAAATAAGAGGAAATTTGAAAACTCAATTAATTCAACTAATTTTTCCAGTCTTAAACAAAAGGAGAAATTACAAGGATTTCAAGAGAGTCCTACATACAAAAAAGACAATAGAACAAATTTTTTTAATTTGGGTTTTAAAAATAAATGGCAAAAAAATTTACCAGATGAAATTTCAAACAAAATTAAGTATAAATTTTTTAATGAACTTAAGGAGTTAAAATATGAGTAATTTGAAAGATAAGAAGTGTGTTCCATGTGAAGGAGGCGTTATTCCCTTCGATATATCTGAAATTCATAAATATCAAAAGAAAGTAGATGGATGGGATATTTCAAAAGATAATAAACAAAATTTTTTTTTAAATAAAAGATTCAATTTTAATAACTTTATAGAGAGCCAAGAATTTATTAATAAAGTAGGAGAAATTTCAGAGAATGAAGGGCATCATCCCGATATATCATTTGGATGGGGATATGCAGAAATTAAAATAACTACTCACGCAATAGAAGGCTTATCTGAAAACGATTTTATTTTAGCCGCAAAAATTGATCAGTTAACTAATGTCTAAAGTGTCTAGTTTTTGAAAAAATCAATATAGTATCGGTTTCATTTGCAAATTTAATAATTTCTTTATCCCTTATAGATCCAGAGGGTTGAATGACTGCAGTCACACCTGATTGTACTAATTTTTCTATACCATCTACAAAAGGAAAAAAAGCATCTGATGCTGCAACTAATTCGTCTTTTATTTTTAGAAACTTATTCATTTTATTAATTGCAATTTGACAGCTATCTAATCTACTTGGCTGACCAGATCCAATCCCAGCCGTTGTTTCATTAGTTACTAAAACAATTGCATTAGATTTGACATATCTACAAATATTAAAAGCAAAAATAAGATTTTTCATTTGATTTTTATTTGGCTTTCTTTTGGATACAATTTTAAAATCTTTAATATTAAATGTATTTGTATCTTCGGATTGAAATAATATCTCATCATTATTAGATATAAATTTTAACTTATCTTTTAATGTATAGTTTGAAGCATCTATTAGTCTTAGGTTTTTTTTCTTTTTAAGAATTTTAATTGCATCAGCATCAAAATTATTTGCAATTACAACTTCAAGAAAAAGCTTACTTAACTCTTTTGCAACAATTTTAGTGACTTTATAATTACAAGATACTATTCCGCCGAAAGCACTTACAGGATCGCATTCTAAGGCTGAAACATAACTTTCAAGATGATTTTTTTTGATAGATACCCCACATGGATTTGCATGTTTAACAATAACTGTTCCTTTATTTTTGGGCAATGATTTAGAGATTGTTAATGCTGCAAAGATGTCGTTATAATTATTGTAACTTAATTGTTTTCCATGAATTTGTTTAATATTTAGGGCAGGATTTTTTGAATAGACAGCACTTGTTTGGTGTGGATTTTCACCATATCTTGGTGTTTCAATTAAATTTGCGTGAAAAGTTTGTTTCTCTGGAAAGGTTATATTGGATATTTTGTTCAAATAATTTGAAATAATTGAGTCATAATAAGCAGTTTCTGTAAATGCAACCCTCGATAATTTTTTTCTAAACTCTAGTGTTGTAGATCCATTATTATCTTTTAATTCTTTAATTAATTCCTCATATTGATTTGAAGACGTAACAACTGCTACATCCACATAATTTTTAGCAGCAGATCTGACCATTGTTGGTCCACCAACATCTATATTTTCAATTATCTTTTTATGATTTTTTGTACTTTTTAAAGTGTTTTCAAATGGATAAAAATTTACAATAACTAAATCTATATTCTCAAAATTATTATTACTTAAATCTCTTAAGTGATTTTTATTATTTCTTTTATTTAAAATACCGGCATGAATTTTAGGATGAAGTGTTTTAACTCTTCCATCTAAAATTTCTGGTGAATTTGTAAATTTAGAAACTTCTAAACATTTATATTTTAATCTTCTTATTTCTTTATAAGTACCACCAGAACTGATTATTTTTATTTTATTTTTTTTTAAAATATTGAGAAGTGGTTTTAAATTTTTTTTATCTGAAACAGATATTAAAGCTGTTTTAATTTTTTTCATTACAACCTTGCAATCTCCCATTTGATAACTTGCTCTGTTTCATGAGTTATTCCTGATATAAAAATATTATGGTTTTCTTTATAAGAATTTTTATTACCGAAATATAATCCATTATCAATATTTATATCAAACTTATAACAACTAAATTTCCAACCTTCATTTTCTAATTCAATTAGTATTGACCTATTATCTTGTGTTTTCATCACTTTTGAGTCAGGATCTAAATGAAACCTAATATCAAATTTTACATTTTTATCTTTATTTTTTCTCAATATTTTATCTGTACCGACAAATTTTGCTTGTTCAGGATAAAATTCTATTTCTCTATTATGAATAGAATCGAATTTTTTAAGATAACCATCATGTGAAGCTGAAATTTTCCAATAATTACCTTCAAACACAATATTTTTATTCATAATTTTTAAACCTTGATCAACTAAATAACCTGGTGTTTTTAATTTTTTAAAACTACAGGAAGAATAATCTTCGATCGCTAAAGTGCTCTGTAATGCGGTACTTTTTGAGAGTTTATTAAGTTTATTTTGTTTATTGGGAAAGTAGCCTGAATTACTAATTAATTTTTTACCACTTGATATTATCTCGAATGATAAAGCGCCAGATTGATAATCATTTGATTGAGGTCCAATTGGACTTGGTCCTATATCCATTGCTAATATAATTTTTTTATTTTTAAGAATTGCGTATCCAGCAGTCTCTTTATTTTCGTTTTTAAATGTATAGTTAAATCTTTTTAAATATTGATCAAATTCATTGTTTTTGGATACGTAATTTCCATTAAATAAAATATCATGTTTGATATTTTGCCAAATAAAAGCATAGTTTATTCCAAGATAATAAATTGTTTCATCTATGAATTCTGGAATTATATTTTGTGATTCCTTAAACCATTCTCTAATTAAAATAAAATACTTTAAATAATAACTTAGCTGCTTAATGTTTCTTGATCTTGGAAATCCATTATTATCAATTGAACTTTTTACAATTTTTCTTAGAAAGGATAAACCATTATCCAGATAAATTTTATCATTTTGATAAGCTAGACCTGTTAAAATAATCGCTGCGCATCCAATTATTTTATTTTCAAATACCTTTGAATTTTTTATTTCATTTAAAAGATGGTTTGTTTGTTTTTGAATACTAGAATCAAATTTTATTTTAAATTCTTTGTCATCATCGTCATATGTTAACTCATGATTTGATAACCAGGAAATCACTCTTTTTGAAGCAAGATCAAAATTCCAACTTTTACTATTATATCTATTGTTCTTATTTATCCAATTTACAATTAAGGATTGTACAGCTTTTTTTGAAGATTTTAAATCTAGGCTAAAAAACCAAAAAAAATTGTTTAATTTTTTATAGTCTTTTGAATTACTATTGTTTGTCCAAATAGACTCTAGTGAAAAGTCTTCAATTTTATATTTTTTTTTTTGATATTTAATTATTGATGATAATAGATGGGGACTTGGCTTATAATTGAAAGTATTGTTGTAAGTTTTAGAAATTTTTTTGTCATATAAATTAGAATTTTGATAAATTCTATTTATATGATTTTTAAGACTAAAATAGATAAGGCTAAAGCTATCTAGGAATTTTTTGATAATCATTAACTTATTTTAATTTTAATAAATTAATATTTTTTTTTATATCTCCATTATTGCTTTTAAATATTGTTGTTCCTGAAACAAGAATGTTTGCGCCAGCATCAATTGCATCTTTACAATTATCAAAATTAATTCCTCCATCAATTTCAATATCAAAATTAAGATTTTTTTCTTTTTGAATTTTTTTAAGTTCTCTAATTTTTTCTAAAACTTCTGGCATAAATTTTTGACCACCAAAACCGGGATTCACGCTCATAATTAGAATTAAGTCAATTTTATTAAGAAAGTTTGTTATTAGATTAATTTGAGAATCAGGATTCAATGAAACACCTACTTTTTTATTTAGATCTCTAATTTTTAAAATTGAAGCTTCTAGATTATCAGTTGCCTCTGGATGAATAGTTATAATATCAGCTCCCGCATCAGCGTAAGACTCAATATATTTATGAACTGGAGAAATCATTAAATGAACATCAAACTTGAGATCACATTGTTTTCTTAGAGCCTTAATAACTGGTGGTCCAATTGTAAGATTAGGAACAAAGTGACCATCCATAACATCAACATGGATCATATCAGCACCACCTTCTTCAAGTCTTTTAATTTCAACACCTAATTGACTAAAATCAGCAGATAATATTGATGGAGAAATTTGTATTTTTTTCATTGTTTAATAAATTTACTATTATCAATTTTTAAAATCTAATTGAATTAAATAATTGATAAATTTGTCTAGAAATTTCACTTTCAAGAGGAAATGACAACATACCCATCACAGAATATCCCAAAACCCATGGCATTAAGTAAAATCTAATCATGAAGAAGAACCAAGCGACATAGAGAGGCACTAATGGTCCAATTATAAACGATGGAGTAATTGGTTTAAATATTTTTATTAAAGGATTTGTGTATCTGACAAATATTTTCATAAAAAAAAACTCAGAGTCTTCTTTTTGAAAAATATTCATTGCAACTCTTCCTATTAGGGTCCACATAATAATACCAAAAAAATAATCTATAAAATAAATAATAGGATGAAAATTTGCAGACATATGGAAATTTATATTGGAAAAAATATTAAATTTAAAGGGGCGAAATTAATCGCCCCTAGAATTAAGATTTATTAGTGTTGTTTACCAAGGATTGTTTTACCACTTGGTATACGAACTTCATCAACCATTTTTTGAGTTGCAGCATCTGGTGCAGAAGTAATTAAACTTACAACCACCATAGAAACTAAACTAACAGCAGCTCCGAAGATACCAAATGTTAACTGAGATAGACCTAAGAATCCACTTCCACCAGTTCGTACCCAAACTAGGTACCAAATAGCAGAACCAAGACCTAAAGCCATACCAGCAATAGCACCTTGTCTGTTAGCTCTTTTCCACCATACACCAAGTACAAGCGGGAAGAACAACCCAGACATCGCAAAGTCAAAAGCCCAAATAACTGAACCTAAGATACCCTGGATTTCCATTGCTGCAATAGTTGCTCCAGCAAAACCAATTACTACCAGTAACGCTCTTGCTACAAGTAGTCTTTTTGCAGTTTCTGCTTTTGGATCAATCATTTTATAATAAACATCATGAGAGATCGCATTAGCGATTGCTAGAATCAAACCATCAGCTGTTGACATAGCAGCAGCCATACCTCCAGCAGCAACCAGACCTGAAATTACATATGGTAATCCAGCTATTTCTGGTGTTGCTAACACTACAGCTTTTCCGCCCATAAAGAACTCATTAAGCTCAAGAGTTCCATTGCCGTTAAAGTCACTGATGAACATCAAGTTTGCTTGATTCCAGTTTTGGAACCAATCTATTGATTGAACTTCAGCAAATGATTTACCAATAATACCTGTAGATAATGTTGGATCAATCAACGATAGTTTAGATAGAGTTGCTAACATTGGCGCAGAAGAGTACAGAAGGAAGATAAAGAATAACGACCAACCAACTGATTTTCTAGCTGCTTTAACACTTGGAGTAGTGAAGTATCTCATCATCACGTGTGGTAATGATGCTGTTCCCATCATCATTGCCAGTGCTAACGAAATAAATGCCCAAGGCGTTGCATTCACCGCTGAGTGTGCTTTAGTTATTCCAGCTAACCCTTTCGGTACTGTAGCTAAATCAGCAGCAGAGTTTTTAACAAAACCAAACTGTTGTTCTAACTCACCAATTCTAGCCACTTCATCAGCTAACATAAAGTGTGGGAAGAAACCCGCACCCATTTTGTTACTGATCCAAAAAATTGGAAGTAGGTAAGCTATAATTAGTACGATATATTGTGCAACCTGTGTCCAAGTTACCGCTCTCATACCACCCAACATTGAACAAAGTAAAATACTTATTAGCCCAACATATACAGCGTATTTAAAGTCGATATCTAGAGCAACAGAAGCAATAGTACCTGTAGCGTTAATTTGTGCAGTCACATAAGTGAATGAAGCAACAGTTAAAACTACTACTGCAAGTAATCTTGCTAAATTACCACCGTATCTTGTACCAATAAAATCTGGAACTGTGTAACAGCCAAATTTTCTTAAGTATGGTGCTAATAAAGTTGCAACCAATATGTAACCACCAGTCCAACCAACAAGTAAAGCCATATAACCATAACCTTTAAAGTAAATCCCACCTGCCATTGCAACGAATGATGCACCAGACATCCAGTCTGCTGCTGTTGCCATACCATTGAATACCGTTGGAACTTGCCTTCCAGCTACGTAATACGCATCTGCTTGTGCTGTTCTTGATAGATAACCGATTAATGCGTAGATGAATATTGTAAACGCTACAAAAGCAATACCTATTGCTTTAGCAGTCATACCCATCTGCTCACCAATTGCCATTAAGATTATAAAACCTATAAATCCTCCAGTATAGATCCCATAAACCTTCGGCAAATTGTCTATAAATTTACCTTTAATCATTAGTCATCCTCTCTTTCACTAAAGCCGAATTCTTCGTCGATTTTCTCTTGTCTATTTGCAAACCAGAAAATTAAGATTACAAATATTCCTAGAGATCCTTGACATGTAAACCAGTATGTCCAAGGATAACCGAAAGGTCCAATGACCTCATTCATTTCAGCTCCGAAAAGGAAAATGCCAATTGAGAATACAAACCATATTGCCAGTGTTACAAATAACAATGACCTAGATTTTTCCCAGTGTTTTGTCGCATTTGACATGTATACCTCTCTTATTTAGTTATAACTGTCAAAACCATAACCATTATGAAGCTTTTTGGAAGTGTAAAAATTGTTCACAATAGGCAGTTATTTACTCACTTTTTAAGGTATAAGTGCAATTATTGTAAATTTTATGCAAAAATATAAATTATCATTAAAAGATTTGTCTTTTAAAGATTTTAAAGTTTATTTATTTGCTTTGTTTAAAGCTTTTATTCCAAAAAAAAAAATTAAAAATTTAGACGATCTTGAGAATTTTATTCAAACCAAATCTGCTTGGGTTACTCAAGTAACATTATATAGTTATTTAAAAACTAGAATGGGTACTAGATATGTACTGCATTTTGACAATGATGTATTTATGTCTTCAGTTAATCTTGCAAAATGGAATATTTATTATGTTGCCTTACAAGATCTTACTTTTTTTACATTTTCATATTTGAAAGTCAATTTTAATTATAATGATATTAATCAAGCAAAAGAAATTTTTTACAAAATTTTAGATGATGAAACATCAAACAATATGCCACTTGATATAATCGATGAAGCAAAAAAAACCTTTAATGAAAGGTTAGAAAAAACTAATTTTGAAATATATTATAAAGATCTACCGTTTAACCCAAGCGCTTTGTCATTATATAAGTGGGCACCAATTTCTGAAGAACTTAAAAATTTGGATAGAAAAATTGTGCTGAATTCAATGATACTTAAGTGGGATATAATTAGAGAAGAATTTAAAAATTTAATACAGTTCTAAATATTTTTTCTATTATCTACTAAACTTTCTACAACACCTGGATCTGCTAAAGTAGTAGTATCGCCTAATTGATCATGTTCGTTCGCAGCTATTTTCCTTAAAATTCTTCTCATTATTTTACCCGACCTAGTTTTAGGAAGTCCTGGCGTAAAATGAATCAAATCAGGAGTGGCCAAAGGTCCAATTTGTTTTCTGACCCAAAGTTTAAGATCTCTTTCAAGATCACCGGTCTCTCTTTCTCCAGCATTTAAAGTTACGTAGCAATATAAACCGTTTCCTTTAATATCGTGTGGATATCCAACTACAGCAGCTTCAGCCACTTTTGGATGAGCAACAAAAGCACTCTCAATTTCAGCAGTACCCAGATTGTGTCCTGAAACTATGATTACATCGTCTACCCTTCCAGTAATCCAATAGTAGCCATCTTTATCTCTTCTGCATCCATCACCTGTAAAATATTTTCCATCAAATTGAGAAAAATATGTATCAATAAATCTTTGATGGTCTCCGTATACGGTTCTCATTTGACCTGGCCATGATTGAGCAATGCAAAGCCTTCCTTCTCCTGCGCCTTTAACTTCTTTTCCGTTTTTATCTACTAAAACTGGTTTAATTCCATAAAATGGTTTTGTCGCTGAACCCGGCTTTAAAGGAATTGCACCCGTTTGTGGAGAAATCAATATACCACCTGTCTCTGTTTGCCACCAAGTATCAACAATTGGACATTTAGAGTTTCCAACTGTTTTATAATACCACATCCAAGCCTCAGGATTAATTGGCTCTCCAACAGTACCTAATAATTTAAGAGATTTTCGAGATGTTTTCTTAACCGGTTTATCTCCTTCCCTCATTAAAGCTCTAATGGCAGTGGGAGCTGTGTAAAAAGTATTAACTTTAAATTTATCTATTATTTGCCACCATCTTGAGGTGTCTGGATAATTTGGTATACCCTCAAACATTATTGTGGTTGCACCGTTAGCAAGTGGACCATAAATAATATAACTATGTCCAGTAACCCAACCAATATCAGCTGTACACCAATAGATATCTTTAGGTTTATAATTAAAAATATATTGGTGAGTCATTGAAGCATAAACCATATACCCACCTGTAGTATGCAATACACCTTTAGGTTTTCCAGTAGAGCCAGAAGTATATAAAATAAACAAAGGATCTTCAGCGTTCATTTCTTCTGGTTCACAATTGTTTGATACATCTTTAATTAATTCATGATACCAAACATCTCTTTTATTATCCCAATTTATGTAATTTCCAGTTCGTTTTACAACAATACATTTTTTAACTTTGGGGCAACTCATTAATGCTTCGTCAGTTGTATCTTTTAGAGGAATAGTTTTTCCACCTCTAACACCTTCGTCGGCTGTGATGATGTATTCTGATTTACAATCGTTAACCCTTCCAGAAATTGATTCTGCAGAAAATCCTCCAAAAATTATAGAATGTACTGCTCCAATCCTAACACATGCAAGCATCAAAATTGCTAGCTCAGGAATCATTGTTAAATAAATTGTAACTCGATCACCTTTTTTAATACCCAATTTTTTAAGTCCATTTGCAGCTCTGGAAACTTTTTGATGTAATTCTTTATATGAAATCTTTTGACTATCTTTTGGATTATCTCCTACCCAGATAATTGCTGTTTTATCTTTTTTATCTTTAAGGTGTCTATCTATACAGTTTGCTGAAGCATTTAAAGTTCCATCTTGAAACCAATTAATTCTAACTTCTTTTTTACTATATTTTACGTCTTTAATTTTTTTGTATGGTTTAATCCAAGTAATTCTTTTTCCCTCTTTTCTCCAAAAATCATCATTATTCTTAATCGATTTAGAGTATTTATCTTGATATTGTTTTTTGTTTGCTAAGCTATTTTTAACCCATTCACTTTTGGTTTTGATAATTAATTCTGTGTTTGATTCTTTTTTTGCTATCTTTTTTTTAACTTTAGCTTTTTTAATTACTCTTTTAGCAACTCTCTTTTTAGCTTTAGTTTTTTTCTTTTTTTTTGTTGGCATGAGATAATTTTATAATCAAATCTTACTCATGTTATTTAAAATTTTCCAGCTTTTAGAGTCTATAGGCATTACTGACAATCTGCTTTGTTTTATTAACGATAAATGGCTTAATTCCTTGTTTTTTTTAATATTTTCGAGAGTAACAGGATTGGATAATTTTTTTTTAAATCTTACAGTCACTGCAACGAAACGACCAGATTTATCTGTTTTATCTAAATAAGCTTCTTTAATTACTTCTATAATTCCAACAATTTCTTTTCCAATATTTGAGTGATAAAAAAAACAAAGATCACCTTTCTTCATATTTTTTAAATTTTTAGCTGCTTGAAAATTTCTTACTCCATCCCAAGGCGCACCTTTTAAACCTGCTTTTATTTGTTGGTCAATTGACCAAACATCAGGTTCAGATTTCATTAGCCAATATTGCATTACAACTGAACTCCTGCACCCTTTAGAAATGCTGCCTTTTCATCTAGTGGCCACCTAGGTTTTGCTGGATGATCCAAAGCACTAAATTGTTTTAACTTAAACTTCTCTAATCCAACCATAGCAATCATTGCAGCATTATCACCACATAATTCAATGGGTGGAAATATACTTTTATAATTATTCTCTTTACATAAATTAATTAACATAGCTCTAATTTTCTTATTAGCTGCAACACCACCCGCTACTACAAATATTTTATCTTTTAAATTATTTTGTTTTTCAAACTCACCAAAGGCAATTTTAGTTTTTTTATACAGTATTTCTTCAACCGTTTTTTGAAAAGAAGCTGCAAGGTCAAATTTTTCTTGTTCGGTTTTAATATTTTTGGTTATTTTTAAAATTGCAGTTTTAAGTCCTGCAAAAGATAAGTTACACCCCCCCTTATTAAAAATTGGTTTTGGCAAATCATATTTTTTTGGATCTCCTTTTTTAGCCATGATTTCTATTTGAGGTCCACCAGGAAACTCAACTCCTAAAAGTTTTGCAGTTTTATCAAATGCTTCTCCAAGAGCATCATCAATAGTTGTTCCTAATCTTTTATATTCTCCAAGATTTTGAACATTTAAAAATTGTGAGTGACCTCCAGAAATTAATAATAGTAAGTATGGATAATTTAATTTTGAATTAAGTTTTGGGCTTAAAGCATGTCCCTCTAAATGATTAATAGCAATGAAGGGTTTATTTAATGCACTCGCAAAAGCTTTTCCAAAACTTAAACCAACTGATAGACAAACTATTAGTCCTGGGCCAGCTGTTGAAGCTACAGCATCAATTTCTTCAATTTTTCTTCCACTATCGTCAATTGCTTTTTGAACAATCCAGTCTATCTTTTCCATATGTGATCGAGCCGCAAGTTCTGGGACCACGCCCCCAAATTTTTTATGCACCTCAACTTGGCTAGAAATAATATTTGATAAAACTATTGGAATTCCTTGTTCATTTTCAGTTATTAAAGATGCAGCTGTTTCATCACAACTCGACTCTATTCCTAAAATTAAGGGTTTTTTACTCATTCAAATAGTTTTTATTAATTGTACAATCTCAATACAAGTAAGAAATAAATTTATTTATGAATAAAAAAATAATCATTGGTTCTAGAGGAAGTAAGTTGGCGTTAATTTATGCGCAAAAAGCCAAAGTTAAAATTGTACAAAACACAAACTTAAAAGATGAAGATATTATAATTAAAGAGATAACCACAAAAGGTGATCAAGTTCAGGATGCAAGACTATCTGAAGTAGGTGGTAAAGGTCTATTTTCAACAAATATAGAAAAAGAACTTCAAGATAAAAAAATTGATATCGCTGTCCACGCACTTAAAGATATGCCAGTAATTGAGACAGTTGGTTTAAGAACCAATACGTTTCTAAAAAGAAATGATCCAAGAGAAATTTTAATTACACAAAATGGAAAAAAACTTAACGAATTAAAAATTAATTCATTAATAGGAACTTCATCTTATAGAAGAGAATTTCAGATAAAAAAAATTAGATCAGATCTTAATTGTAAACTTATTAGAGGCAACGTCGATACAAGAATTCAAAAACTTAATGATGGTTTATATGATGCTATAATATTGTCCTATGCAGGAATTCTGTCTTTAGAAATTGAGGATAAAATTACAGAAATATTTTCGATAGAAGAAATAATCCCAAGCGCGGGACAAGGTATTATCGCTCTCCAGTGTCGCAATAACGATATCGAAATTATCTCGGTTTTAGATGCAATTAATGATAAAGAAACTTCTTTAAGAGCTCATGCTGAGAGAAATGTTTTAAAAGTTTTAGAGGGTGATTGTGAAACAGCAGTTGGAACACATGCAATTATTGAAGGAGATCAAATTACTCTTCAAGCCGAACTTTTTTCTTTAGATGGAAAACAAAGATTCTTTGAAAAAAAATCATCAAAAATAAATAATGCAAGGGAACTTGGTAAAGAACTTGGTGAAATATTGAAAACAAAATCAAATAATTCTTATAAAAGATAATATGCATGTTTTATTAACAAGACCGTTAGAAGATTGTTCAGAAATGATACTAAAATTTAAATCTTTAGGTCATCAAGTATCACATTTACCTTTATTAAATGTTGAAAAAGTAAATTATGATTTGGTAAACTTTTCAAGCTTTGGAGGCATTATATTCACAAGCGCAAATGCTATTAAATTTTTAGATTTAAAAAGTATTGATAAAAAAATTTTATGTTTTTGCGTAGGAGAAGCTACTGAAAAAATAGCTAGAAATAATGGATTCCAGAATGTGATTGCTGCTGAAGGTAACGTTGAAAATTTAAAAGAATTAATTTTACAAAATTTTGATAAAAAAGATGGAAGCTTGATTTATATAAGCGGCGAAACAGTTTCTGCTGATCTCGATCAACAATTGTTGAAAGCGGGGCACAATGTAAAAAGAATTGTTAACTATCGAACTTCGCATAATAAAAATTTTAATGAGGAATTTGTTACGAAATTAAAGCAAAAAATGCCTGATATTGTTTATGTTTATTCTCAAAATAGTGCTGCAAGCTTCTTAAATTACATTAAGTTACAGCAATTAGAAAGCTTGTGGATGAATACAAATTTAATGTGTATCGGGGAAAAAACCTCATCAATATTGAATGAAATTAAATGGAAGAAAATTTTTCTTTTTAATCCTGGAGAAGAGGAGTTTTTGTTATATAAAATTTAGCTATGGGAATAATAAATAATTTTTCAGATATATTTTTATCAGTTTGGAATAAAGGAATTTTGGGTGTTGACTTTTTTCAAATATTAATTGGGATTGGAATTTTTTTTATTTTCTTAATTTTTAGAGGGTTAATAAGTAAGCTTATTATAAAAAAATTAGAGATAATTTCTAACAGAACTACTAATAAATTAGATGATACTTTTGTTCGTGCTTTAGAAGGTCCAGCAAGATTTTTGCCAATAGTTCTTGGTTTTTTTATTGCAAGTTATTATATGACATTTTCTATCGAAAGCCGTGAATTTATAGATACTATAAATAGAACTTTAATCACAATTTTAATTTTTTGGGTAATTCATCAAATCATTGAACCAATTTCCTATATTTTAAGTGGACTAGATAAACTTTTAACAAGAGAGTTAATTGGATGGATTATTAAATCTCTAAAAATTCTAATTTTCATTTTGGGGCTTGCTGCTGTACTTGAATTGTGGGGAATAAAAATTGGTCCAATTATTGCTGGACTTGGATTGTTTGGTGTTGCTGTTGCGTTGGGTGCACAAGATTTATTTAAAAATTTAATCTCTGGAATTTTAGTACTAGTTGAAAAAAGATTTAAAATAGGTGACTGGATTGCTGTAGAAGGAATTATAGAGGGTATTGTTGAGAAAATCGGTTTTAGATCAACCACAATAAGAAAATTTGATAAATCACTTGCAATTATTCCAAATTTTCAATTTGCTGAAAATGCTGTTGTTAATGTAAGCGAAACTTCTAATTGGTTAATAAGTTGGATTATTACTCTTCAATACGACACAACAGTAGACCAGTTAAAAACTATTAGAAACGAAATTGAGACATATATAAATAACAACGAAGACTTTGATGTAAATGTTGGGGTGGCAGTTAGAATTGATAAATTTTCTGATAGTTCAATTGATATGTACGTTCGTTGTTTTACAAAATCTAATAGCTGGAACGAAATGCTCTCGGTTAAAGAAAGACTTGCTATTGAAATTAAGCAAATTGTAGAAAATAATAAAGCTGCTTTTGCCTTTCCAAGTCAATCGATCTATGTCGAAAAAAAATGATCGCAATTTTTTATTTAGTTTTACAAGTTTTAAAACTTTATTCTTATGTAGTTATTGCAAATGTTATAATAAGTTGGTTAATAGCCTTTAACGTTTTAAATACACAAAATAGATTTGTTTATTCAATTTTAGAACTTACATATCGATTAACAGACCCTATTTTGATCAGAATAAGACGTTTTTTGCCTAATTTAGGTTCTCTTGATATATCTCCAATAATTCTTCTTTTATTGATTTGGTTTATCGAAATGTGTATGAAGCTTTACATTGCACCAATGATTTTTTAAGGAATAAACATGATTTTAATTGATGGAAAAAAAGCAGCAGCAGAACTTAGAGAAGAATTAAAAAAAGAAGTAACTGATTTAAAAACCAAGTATAATAAAGTACCTGGATTAACTGTAATTTTGATTGGGGATATGACGCCAAGCCAAATTTATGTTCGTAATAAAGAAAAATCAGCAAATGAAGTAGGTTTAAAATCTGAGGTTATTAAATATCCTGATACTGTTGAAGAAGAAACAGTTTTAGAAAAAATTGAAGAACTAAACAATGATGATAGCGTTTCTGGTATTTTAGTTCAACTTCCACTTCCAAAACATATTAATAAACAAAAAGTTATAGAAAAAATTGTTCCATCAAAAGATGTAGATGGTTTTCATCCGATGAATGTTGGAAATTTATCTTCTGGTTATGAAAGTTCTGTTCCTTGTACTCCACTTGGATGTTATTTATTGATAAAAAAGATTGAACCAAACTTAAGTGGCAAGAAAGCCGTTGTAGTTGGAAGATCAAATTTGAATGGGAAACCAATGACTCAACTTTTACTTAAAGAAAATTGTACAGTTACAATTACTCATTCAAAAACAAAAGATTTAAAGGCAGAGTGTTTAGAGGCAGACATTATAGTTGCAGCCGTAGGTATTCCAGAGCTTGTTAAGGGCGACTGGGTGAAAAAAGACACAATCGTAATTGATGTTGGTATAAATAAAATTGATAAAGGAATTGTTGGAGACGTAGATTTTGATGAGGTTTCAAAAAATGCTAAAGCCTTAACTCCAGTTCCAGGAGGCGTAGGTCCAATGACAATTGCCTGTTTATTGAAAAATACTATTGAGTGTTTCAAAAGATCGCAAATTTAATAATTATATCTACTGATTTAATCTGCTAAATTAGGTTATGAAAAAACCTAAATATCCATACAGAATTGGAATAATATTTTTATTGCTTACAATCCCACCTATTGGTGCAACTCAATTGGGTTGGTATTTACACGATATGCAAACAGGATTTGATTATGGCATGATTGTAGGAGTGATATCAGTAATATATGCTGCTTACTTGATGTATGAGAAAAAGTGGAGAGAGGAAGATGAGGATTAATTTATGGAAAAAATAATTTTTTTTGTACTTGTTATTCCAATTATGGCTTTTGTTTTATATCTGGGTGGAATGGCTATAATGAATGGTTTTAAATCAAAAGAAGCTAATAGGGCTGAAAAAGAGGCAGAGCAATTTAAAGATAATGAAAATTTAACCTCACAAGATAATAATTTAAGTGATGAACTAACTAAACTAAATGATCTTCGTGAGAGTGGAGTATTAACACAAGAAGAGTTTGATAAAGCTAAAAATAAATTATTAAATAATTAATCTACTTTAGTAATCAACATTAACATAACTCCGCTCACAAATATTATAATTCCTAAAATCTCACTTAATTTTGGTTTTTCTTTAAATAAATATTTTGAGGATAAATAACTAAAAAAAATTTCAATTTGACCCAAGGCTCTTATAAATGAAGCTTGCATTAGAGTAAAAGCATAGAACCATGACATCGTAGCCATAAATCCTGCAAATCCTGCCAAACAACTTTCTAGTTTATTATTATATAATTTTTTAAATTCCGATCTTTCAAAAATTAAAAGATATATTGTTATGATAAAAGTTTGAATGACCAAACCTAAAAACAAAGTGCTTAATGCTTTTTCAAAATTTGATGAAAAGTTTTCTAGAGACAATGCAGCAGCCCTAAAGTAAACTACACTTAAACCTAAAAATAAACCTGATATTAAACCTATTAGAGTAGTTTTAGAAAAAAAATTATCGAAAAATAATTTTAAATCTTTAATTGTCATTATAATTACCCCCAAGGTAGCAATTATAATCCCACTTATTCCTAAAATATTTAGTTTATCTTTTAGTATAAAATATTCAAATATAGCCACTTGAATTACTTCAGTTTTACTTAAAGATGTCCCAACTACAAAATTTGAAAATTTAAAAAGATAAAGTAGCACAAAGGTAAATATAATTTGAAATACAGATGCTAAAATTACATAATAAATAAAATTTTTCTGGGATAAAATCTCATTAACTATTTCAAAATTTTTAAAATAAATAAAAAATAATAATGAAGCAAAAGGTAAAGCAAATACAAATCTTACATAGGTTGATGCAACTGTAGAAAGATCTTTATTTAATTTTTTTTGCAAAGAAGATCTAAGGTTTTGGAAAAAAGCCCCAGAAATTGTGAAAATTATCCAATTCATAGATAACTATTAATATTGTATTTATTTTTAAAGTCGACTTCTAAAAAAAAATAACTACATAATTAATCTATTCTAATATTTTTTTTAAAGAGTTAATTTCTCCAATTTTAAAAATAACTGCATCTTTTTTATTAAAACCATATTTTTCAGCACTATTTTTAAATCTCACCGGAGGTTCTATAATTGGCTCTAATGATAATACAAAAGTACCCCAATGAGTTCCTAAAACTTTTTTACTTTTTAAATCTTGTGCAATGTTAAGAGCCTCTTCAGGAGTAGTGTGATAAGTCGATTTTTCAAACATAGGTCTAAAATCATATGCTCCAATGTTAATCATTGATAAATCAATAGGACCATATTTTTCCCCAAGATCTTTATAAATATTTCCATATCCGGTATCACACGCAAAAAATATTTTTTTATCTTTATGCTCAATTAAAAAATTTCCCCATAGTGTTTTGTTAGTATCAGTCAGACTTCTTTTTGACCAATGTACTGCAGGTAATAATGTAATCTTTAAATCATTATTAATTTGTATTTCGTCATACCAGTCCATTTCGTTAACATCTTTGTATCTTTTGAAATATTTACCAAGTTTAAGAGGAGTCAAAACCTTTGCATCTTTATAAGGAAATCCTCTAATAGTTGACATATCCTGATGGTCATAATGATTGTGAGTAAGCAGAAATACATCTGTTTTTGGAATTTCTTTCAATTGAATAGCTGGTTCCACATATCTTTTCGGACCAAATATCAAAGGTCCTGCATTTTTTGAAAAAACCGGATCTGTAATAATTGTTGTTTCACCTAATTTAATTAAGAATGTAGCATGCCCTATCCAAGCAATATAATCATCATCTTTAAATTTCTCTAAATTTTGTTTAACAATTTTTTTATCAATGACATGATCTTTTGGAACAGTAATATCAATTTTCTTTTTCTCTTTAATAAATGTTCTATAGGAAAATTTTATATCATTTGATCTAATTGGAGATCCTTCAGGATTCCTAAAAGTTCCATCTGCTAAATGATGATAAGGTCGTTTTTCCATAGTTTAGTTGTTAGTTTTTTCCATTAGCCACAAGCTATTTACCGCAAGAAAATATATTTTTCCATTAACAGGGTGAACTTGTATATCTCTTATTCTACCAATTTTATCTTTGAAAATAATTGTTTCTTCAATCTTGGATAAATTTTGAAAGTTTAATTTTCTCATTGATTTATCTTTTAAAGAAGTAATGAGCGCTTCTCCATTCCACTCATTAAATTCTTTTCCCTTATAAATAGTTATTGCGCTTGCAGCTATTGAAGGCACCCAATATTGAATTGCCTTGGTAAATCCTGGTTTCCATTTAGGTCCAATCTTTGACCCTGAATAATTTGTTCCACCCCAACCTAAAATTTTCCAACCATAATTTTCTCCCTTTTTAACCTCACCAAACCAATCACCACCTTTTGCACCGTGGTTGCTTGCATAAATTTTTTTATCAAAAGAGGAATAGGTTAGGCCTTGAGGATTACGAACACCAATTTGATAAATTTCTGGTAACCAATCTGACTTACCTTCAAACTTAGGGTTGTCTTTTGGAATACTGCCATCTAAATGAATTCTGATAATACTTCCAGGATGGTTTGTTGGATCTTGAGCAATCATGCCACCACCTCTTTCACCAGCAGATGCAAAAAGATAATTATCTTTTATAGCTAGTCTTGAACCGAAATGATAACCAGATTCTATGGGAGGTTCAGCTTGAAATATATTTTTAAAATCTAAATTTTTTTTATTTAATTTAGCTTTTGCAATCGAGGTGCTTGTTTTCCAATTCCCTCTATTTTCTGAATAAGAAATCCATAAGTAATCATTTTGATAAATGATATCTAATAAACCTCCTTGTCCGTGTACAAAATAATTTAAGTTATGTTCAACTTCATAAACTTCTTCAGAAATAATATTTACTATTTTTATTTTTCCAGTTTTTTCAGTTATAATAATTTCTTCATCACCTATAAAAGATGATCCCCATGGATCATTTAAATCTGCTAATTTTTTAAAAGTAAAATTTTCAGAAAAACTTTTTGATGAAAATAAAAAAAAAAAAAATATAGATAAAAAATATTTGATCACTTTATGAAAGTTTAGACCTACCACCATCAACAGCAATTATTTGGCCTGTAACCCAAGAACTATCTTCTGTAAGTAAGAATTTAGCAAGAGCAGCAGAGTCTTTTCCTTCTCCTAATCTTTTTAATGGATGGGCTTTAGCTATTCCTTCTGCAATAGTTGTATTTTTTAACATTGGTTCTGCGATTTTTGATTTTGTTAAACTTGGAGCTACACAATTTACTCTAATATTAGGAGCAAATTCAGCAGCTAATGACACTGTTAATCCCTCAACAGCAGCTTTAGCTGAGGCAATTATTGCATGATTTGTAAATCCTCTTTGAGCAGCAACCGTTGAAAATAGAACGATTGAACCTTTATTCTTTTTCAAACTTTCTTGATAACCTTTGATAGCTTCTACAGCGGAATAAAGATTTAGTTTCATACATTTGTTAAAATCTTGCTCGGTCACCATCCTTACTGGTTTTAGATCAATTGAACCAACACAGTATGCAATTCCTTTTATCTCAGACACGTCTGCTTTAACTTTTTCAATAAAACCTTCTTCCAAAACATCAGCCACTGTAAATGTGCAACCTAATTTATCTGCAATAGAATTTACTTCATTTTCATTTCTTGCAATTAAGTGAATTTCATTTCCTGAATTTTTTAATTGTTCGGCTAGACTTGAACCAATAGAACCTGTCGCACCAAAGATTAGATATTTTTCTGACATAAATTATTTAATTAGTTATATTTAATTATGAAATTGTTTTTTATACTTGGTAATCAATTATTTCCATTAAAATACCTAGACCGCTTCAAAAAGGATCATGCGTTTTTTATGGCTGAAGATAACGGATTATGTACCTATGAAAAACATCATAAGCAAAAAATCTTGTTATTCCTATCTTCAATGCGCTCTTACGCTGATAATTTAAGGAAAAATAAATTTAAATTAGACTACCTTAAAATTGAAGATAAAGATTTTAAAGATGAATATTTAAAAAAGTTAAAAAAAATAATTGTAAAAAAAAAGATAACTGAAATTTCAAGTTTTGAAGTAGAAGATAAATTTTTTGAAGAAAAAATTACACAATTTCTCAAAAAAGAAAAAATTAATTGGAATATTGTTCAAACACCCATGTTTTTAAATTCTAGAGATGAATTTAGAA
This sequence comes from uncultured Pelagibacteraceae bacterium, assembly GCA_902567435.1. GTDB lineage: Bacteria > Pseudomonadota > Alphaproteobacteria > Pelagibacterales > Pelagibacteraceae > Pelagibacter. The sequence continues at coordinate 12,776 of CACFMU010000001.1, read as the reverse complement.
ATTATTTAGGAAAATCAAAAAAGCCATTTATGGCAACATTTTATAAAGAAGTTAGGAAAAAATCTGGAATTCTAATGGGTGCAGATGGAAGCCCAACTGGTGGCAAGTGGAGCTTTGATGAGGATAACAGAAATAAACTTCCCAAAGATATTCCAATTCCAAAATTTCCAAAAATAAATGAAACTAACCATACAAAAAAATTAAAACCCATAATTGAAAAATTATTTAAAGACCATCCAGGGAGTACAGATAATTTTTGGCTGGCGACTGAATATGATGACGTTATTAAACTTTTAAATTTTTTTATTAAAGAAAAATCAAATTTATTTGGTGATTATGAAGATGCTGTTAATCAAAATGATAATATATTATTTCATAGTGCACTAAGTCCTTATATTAATTTAGGATTAATAACTCCTGAATTTATTATTCAAAAAATTTTGGATTTTCATAAAAAAAATAAAATAAGAATGAATTCACTTGAGGGATATATTCGTCAGATAATTGGGTGGCGAGAATTTATGAGAGGTATTTATCAAGGATATTCGGAAAAAATGGAAGCTGGAAATTTTTTTAAACAAAATAGAAAAATGAAAAATTCTTGGTATGAGGGAACTACAGGATTACCACCGTTAGATCATGCAATTAAAAACGCAGTTAATCATGGATGGTCGCATCATATTGAAAGATTAATGATTTTATCTAATATAATGAATCTTTGTGAGATAAAGCCCAGAGTTGTTTATAAATGGTTCATGGAAATGTTCGTAGACTCATCTGACTGGGTAATGGTTCCAAATGTTTATGGAATGGGATTATTTAGTGATGGAGGTATTTTTGCAACTAAGCCTTATATCTGTGGTTCAAGTTATTTTATGAAGATGATGGATTTTAAAAAAGGGGAGTGGTGCAATACTATGGATGGTCTTTACTGGAGATTTATTGACAGAAATAGAAAGTTTTTTTTAACAAACCCAAGATTATCAATGATGGTTCGTATTTTTGACAAAATGAAAGTAGATAGAAAAAAAATGATTTTATCTGAAGCAGATAAATTTATTAAACAAAATACCAATTAGTGAAAAAAGAAAATTTACCATCCAAAATATGTCCTGTTTGTAAAAGACCTTTTGTTTGGCGAAAAAAATGGAAATTTAATTGGGATAAAGTAAAATATTGTTCAAAAAAATGTGCTAAATGATTTATCTATCTTTATTTGGGATATCATTTTTAGCTGCAACTATTTTACCGTTTTCATCTGAGCTTTCGTTAGCTGGATTAATTTCAACATCAAACTTTAATAATTCATTATTATTAATTGCAGCAAGTCTAGGGAACATATTAGGATCTGTTGTTAATTGGTTTATAGGATTTTATTCAAGAAATTTTACCTCAAAAAAATGGTTTCCTTTTAACGAAATGCAAATAGTAAGATCATCAAAATGGTTTGAAAAGTTTGGTAAATGGTCTTTGCTATTTGCTTGGGTGCCAATTTTAGGTGATCCATTAACTTTAGTTGCAGGTTTATTAAGAGTTAGATTTTTAGATTTTATTATTTTAGTGGCAATTGGCAAAGTAAGTAGATACCTTGTTATCTTGTTTTTGATTGGTTAAACGATGAATATAATAGTTTTACAACATATAAAAATTGAAGACCCTGGTTATATTAAAGACTTAATGTTAGCTGATGGAGTAAAATTAACTACTATTGAGCTTGATGAGGGAGAGAAAATTCCAAATAATCTAAATCAATTTGATGGAATGTTTTGTATGGGTGGCCCAATGGATACCTATATGGAAAAAGAGTATCCTTGGATAATTGAAGAAAAAAAAGCAATTAAAGAATTTGTTATCAATTTAAAAAAACCTTATTTAGGTTTTTGTCTTGGTTGCCAGTTATTAGGTGAAATAGTGGGTGGTAAAGTGGTTAAATCAAATCCATCAGAAATTGGCATTATGGATATCAATTTTTCAGAAGAAAAAAATCAAGATAAATTATTTTCTAAATTTCCAGAAAAAATTAAAAGCCTACAATGGCATTCTTATGAAGTTCAAGGGATAGAGAGCAATAAAGATGTAACTTTGTTAGCATCATCTCCCATAACTAAATATCAGATTTTTAAATATCAAAATCATGCTTATGGAATTCAATTTCACATAGAAATTAAAGATACCACGGTAAATGAATGGGGGTGTGTTCCAGAATATAAAAAAGCTCTTGAGGATCATTTAGGACATGACGCTTTAGAGAAATTTGATAACTCAGCAAAAGACAATATGTCTGATATGAATAATTATTCTAAGATCTTGTATCAAAATTTTAAAAAAATATTATGAAGAATAAATTTTTTGAATGGGCAGGAGTTGTTACAGCTATATTATATTCTTTGTTTGTGGCTCTAAATATTGGAATAGAATTTTTAGGTTTTTGCTTATTACTTTTATCAGCAATTTTAATTGGAATTTGGGCTTATAGGGGAGGCCATAAAGGAATACTATTATTACAATTTTTTTATGCAACTGCTGGAATTATTGGAATGATAAGATGGTATTAGATAAGGATATAATAAAATTAAAACTTAAATTATAAAATATTTTTTTTATGGAAAATTTAAATTTAGAAAATGTAAAATCTTATGTGGATACCTTATGGGTTATTGATTGTGCTATATTAGTTTTTATTATGCAAGCAGGTTTTATGTGTATGGAAACTGGACTTTCTAGACATAAAAACAGTATTAACGTTGCATTGAAAAATGCAGCCGATTTTGGAGTTTCAGTCGTTATTTTTTGGATTTTCGGTTTCGGTCTGATGTTTGGTTCAAGTTATAATGGTTTGTTTGGAACTGATTTGTTCTTTTTTAAAACATCCAATGCTGAGTATATGACTTATTTTGTTTTCCAAGCAATGTTTGTTGCAACGGCAGCTACAATTATTTCAGGAGCTGTTGCAGAAAGAATGAAATTTAATGGCTATTTAATTATTACAATTTTAGCAACTGGAATTATTTATCCAATTGTAGGTCATTGGGCTTGGTCTTCAAGCTATTTAAGTAATATTGATAGTGCTAAAGAATTATTGAATGAAGTAGATCAAGTTACCTCGACAGGTTGGCTAACTAATTTAGGATTTGTAGATTTTGCGGGTAGCACAATAGTTCATTCAGTTGGTGGATGGATTGCTCTTTCAGCAGTAATAATTATTGGTCCTAGAATTGGTAAATATTCTGAGTCAAATAAAGGAAAATTTACTGGATCAAGTTTTCCTTTAGCTGTTCTTGGTACTTTAATTTTATGGTTCGGATGGTTTGGATTTAATGGTGGTAGTAATGGTGCAATGGATGAGTCTGTTCCATTAATCTTAATAAATACTTTTCTTGCCGCAGCATTTGGCTTGTTAACAGGTTTAGGAACTTCGTTTATAATTTATAAAAAACCAGACCCTTTTTATGTTGTTCTAGGTCCTTTAGCTGGATTAGTAGCTATAACTGCAGGGTGTAATTCAATGACAACTGTAGTCGCAATTTTTGTTGGAATAATTGGAGCATTAGTAGCAGTGTTAATAACAGAAATTTTAAATAAATATGAAATTGACGACGTAGTAGGAGCAGTACCAGTTCACTTAGGAGCAGGTGTTTGGGGAACTTTAGCGGTAGGATTTTTTAGCGATTTAAATATTTTAGGAACTGATTTAACAAGACTTGAACAAATAAAAGCACAATTTATTGGAGTTTTAACAATAGGAGCATTTTCTTTTTTCGGATCATATTTAATTTTGAGAATTTTAAATTATTTTTATCCATTGAGAGTAACTCCTCTACAAGAAGAGTTAGGATTGAATATAGCTGAGCATAATGCAGTTTCAGTAGAACATGATTTAATTTCAATTTTAGAAAAACAATCTCAAAGTGGAGATCTTGCTATTAGAGGCCCTCAAGATCCATTTACAGCAGGAGGTGTAATTGGGCTTTATTATAATAAATTGATGAATAAACTTGAGATAAGTGAAAAAGAAAAAGAAAAATGGCGAAGCAGAATATCTAAAGAAGTTAATTTAGCAGTAAAAGTCCAAGAAAATTTCTTACCAAAAAGAGATTTACAAAATTACCCTGTACATGGAATTAATATTGCTGCAAGAGAAGTTTCAGGAGATTTCTTTAGCTTTTATCCTCACAATGACAGTGTTTATTTTATTATAGCCGATGTTGCTGGCAAAGGTGTTCATGCAGGAATGGTAATGGCAAAAGCTTCAACTTTATTTGAAGTAATGTCGAGAGATCAGGTTGATCCTGATGAAATGATGTTTCATATGAACAATGATTTATTTATCACCAAAACGTCTGGTATGTTTGTTACCTGTGTGCTTGGAAAATATGATCTAATTACAGATGAAATTTCGTGGGTAAATGGTGGACACCAACCAGCTATAATTAGAAATCAGCAGGGTGAATATCAAAATTTTGATAGTGACGCACCACCAATGGGAGTTATTTCTCAAAAAGACAAATCAATTTATAAAATCAATAAACAAGTTTTAAATGGAAATAAATTTTATGTTTTCACAGATGGGTTATCGGAAAGTTTAGATGAAGAAGGAAAAGAAATAGGTATAGATGGCTCAATTAAGATTATTGAAGATAATTACACAAAGGACTCGAAAAAACACTTATCAGATATTACCAAAAAAATAATTAAAATTTCTGGGCATGGAAAATTAAGCGATGATCTTACTTTAATATCAATTGGATAGTATAAAGCTTTTGAATAATATATTTTGGTTTTAATTAAAGCTCGAAATTATTTTTGGAATATAATTTTTGAAATTAAAAAAACCTTTGTTGCAATATTGCCAAGAATACTGATCAAGTTTTCTATATAAAAAATCTATTTTAAAATTATTTAAATTTAAATAGTCTAAATTTTCACTGACCGTTGGATATAATGCATAACAATTTTGAATTTTTTTAATTTCACTTATATCTATGACTTCACAATTAATTGACTTAGCTTTTAATCTTTGTTCTTGGTCTTCGATTAAAAGGGATTTAAATTTCACTACTTTTTCACTAAGTTTTATCGTTCTATTTTCATTTTTGTTTGAAATAATATAAATTTTTTCAAACTTATTTTCCTTAAAGTCAGAGATTTCAAAAGATAGATTGTTTTCAAAAACTAACAGATTTTTTTCATCTATATTTTGTGGGTTATTAAATTCTTTTTTAATTAAAGTGTAAGATTTCTCAGATATCTTAGGAGAAGCATTCTCATTTAACTTAATATTTTTAAATCTATTATTAGTAAATTTTTTAATATTCCACTCACTTGCCAAATAATGTTTACCTTGAGTTTGAATTCCAGCCACCCATCTCCATCCAAGAGTATTTGATGCAGCATCCCCATCGTAAAGATGTTTCATAAAAAATTCAGCCCCTAATTGCCAGGGTAATTCCAGAGTAAATATCCAAATACTTGCAAACCACATTCTAGTGTGATTATGAAGATAGTTATTTTCTTTAAGTTCATTTACCCACTGATTAAAGCATTCTAATTTAGTTTTTCCTTCAATTGCATTTAGATAATTTTGTTTATCTTTAAATTCATTTCTAAGATTATTTAATTCCACTAAATAATCTGTCCAAACATTTGGTCTTAACTCTAACCAACCTTTCCAATAAACACGCCACAAAACTTCTTGAATAAATTTTTCATTTTTTAAAAATGAAAATTTTTTAAGAGATTTATCGATAACTTCTAATTCACTTATAATCCCGTGCGTTATATATGGAGATAAACATGAGATATTAGATCTATTATCTGGACCGAAATCAAAATTTCTTAATTTTGAATATTTTGAAAGATTATTCTCAACAAAATTATGTAATTTATCAACGGCCCTGGCCCTTGAAGCTTGAAATATCATACTATTTTATTTTGATTTTTTTTTCTTTAGACCTAATTTATCACTATGTCTTAGTCTTAATATGACGATTGCAGCTGCAATAAGCACTATAGCTACAGCCTCATACACTAGTGCAGTTGGATCCATCTCTTTGCCTTGAAGTATTATAAATCGAGCAAGAGCAGTGATCGCAATTAAAAGGGGTAGAGTAATACTAATTGATTGTTGATCCCAAAATACTCTGACCATTGCAAGAACCTCTAAATATAGAAACATTAAAAGCAAATCAGCTAGTGTTACCGATTGATTAAGAAACATATTTTTAATTTCGATACCTACAGCAATCACTGTGCTTATTAATATAATACACATTAGAATCAGTTGTAAATTTTTTGCTATTTTTTCCATTACTTATCTTTACTAAATGGTAGCCACTTTTCAAATACTGATTTTGATGGTCCATCATAAGGTATTGAGTATGAGCTAGGATTAGGACTTGTTAAAACTTCAATTCCCTTAGAGAAAACAAAAATAAAAACTATTACGAAGACAATTACCATTATTTTAAATGGGTCAAAATTTTTTGTTTTAAAAACACTATTCGATTGTGCCTCAGCTTTGTGGAAATTTTTAAAAGTCATGTAAACTGCAAATATTAAACCAATATGAGCAATATAAAGTCCTGCCCAACCGAATGCAAAAGTTGTATATGAAAAAACATATAAACTAAAAACTGTTGTCCAAATAAAACTTAAAACTAATAGAATTTGGAGTCTTACAGTTTTAGGAAGAGACCTAAGGTCATTCTTGCTGTCATCAAATAATATATTTGCAGCATCTATCATCCAGTTTTTTAATGACTTCATCATTTATAACTATAATATTTGATATTATGGACAAATGTCAAATTGTCCTAAGTTTAATAATTACAGTTTTTTCTTGTGAAAATTTATGAATCTTTCAACATTTGATTGGTTAAATGTTTTGTTTTCTTCAAAAGAGACTTTTTTCATTGAGTAAGCCGAACTTTTAGTTTGTCTCGACTCAATGATAATATTTCCTTTATAAAGTTTCAGTTTAACTGACCCATTAACTTTATTTTTATTAAGATCTACAATTTTTTGAAGTTTAAATCTTTCTTTAGAGTACCAAAAACCATTATAGATAAGTTCTGCATATCTTGGCATTACTTGATCTTTTTTATGCATCGTATCTTTATCAAGAGTTACAGATTCCATTGCTCTATGTGCATGAATTAATAATGTTCCTCCAGGTGTTTCATATACGCCTCTAGACTTAATTCCAATAAATCTATTCTCAACTAAATCAACTCTTCCAATTCCATTTTTACCTGCAAGCTGATTAAGTTTTTCTAATAGTTTTGATGCAGATAATTTTTTCCCATTTATTCCGAGTGGGTCACCATTTTTAAAATTGATAGTTACATAGCTTGGTCTATTAGGTGCTTTTTCTGGTGAAGTAGTTCTTTGAAATATAAATTCAGGCGCAGAATTTTTTGGGTTTTCTAAAACTTTTCCCTCAGTCGATGTGTGAAACAGATTGTCATCAACTGAAAATGGAGGAGCTCCTTTTTTATCTTTAGGGATAGCTATCCCATGTTTTTTCGCATAATTAATTAGGTCTGTTCTTGATTTTAATTTCCAAATTCTCCAAGGCGCAATAATTTTTATTTTTGGTCCAAAATAATGATAGCCTAACTCAAATCTAACTTGGTCATTACCTTTTCCAGTTGCTCCATGTGCAACAGCATAAGCTTTATATTTTTTTGCAACTCTTATTTGGTCTTTTGCAATTAGTGGTCTTGCAATTGATGTTCCAAGTAAATAAACACCTTCATAAATTGCGTGGCCTCTAACCATTGGATAAACATAATCTTTTACAAATATATCTTTTAAATCTTTAATAATAATATTTTTAACACCAAATTTTTTTGCATTTTTGATAATTTTTTTTCTGTTAATTTCTTGGCCAACATCTGCAGTATAACAAATAACTTCCGCATCATAGTTTTCTTGAAGCCATTTTAAAATTATAGAGGTATCTAGCCCCCCAGAATAGGCTAACACTATTTTCTTTTTTGATTTCATTAATTAACTACAAGCTTTTTTTGTAGCGTTATAAGCTTTTGTAAAACCTAATAAAGAATAATGATCTATTGTTTGAGAACCTTTTTGATTGTAGCCGGTAATCATAATTCTAGATCCTTTTTTCATTCTTTTGATCATTCTATTTTCAATCTTGGTGTCTGCAATCCATGCGAAACCTTGCTCCTTAATATCAAACTTAAATTTATTTTTACCAGAAGCAGCAGTTATCGAGTTGTTTTTGTTAAATTCATAACCAGCGGTTACACTAACTTCATTAATTATTTTTTCTGCAGGTCTAAAAGCAATAAATAATTTAGCATCTCTTTTATTTGATTTCGGTGCTTGTAAGATGGGTGATGATTGTGCAAAACAAACTTTTCCAGTTGCCTCAGTAACAACCATTGCTTCCCAATCTTTAAATTTACCGATTTTCTTTATTTCTTCTGCAGACAATTGTCCCAAGAAGCTGATAAAAAATATCGGCAATATAAATATTATTTTTTTAATTATGGACATGGGTTTGGATATATTGTTTGTACATTATTAATTTCTTTAATGATATCATCAGACAAATTAACATTTACACTTTCTATGTTAGTTTTCAACTGCTCCATTGTAGTTGCACCAATAATAACTGAAGTTACAAATGGTTGGATTTCTAAAAATTTGAGCGACATTTGTGCTAAATTAACATCGTACTTATTAGCTATTTCATAGTAAGCATCTACAGCTTTTTCAGTATTAGGCTTTGAATATCTTGTCCAAAAATTTGGATCTCGCTCTATTCTTGAATTCTTTGGTATTTGATTATTTCTGTATTTTCCTGATAAGTATCCACTTGCTAGAGGAGAGTAGGCCAACAGGCCAATTTCTTCTCTAATTGATATTTCAGCTAATCCAACTTCATAAGTTCTATTGAGTAAACTATAGGGATTTTGTACAGACATCATTCTTGGCAAATTTTTATCTTTTGAGAGCTCCAAATATTTTGAAACACCCCATGGAGTTTCATTTGATAATCCAACTTCTCTTATTTTGCCGTCATCTACAAACCTTTTTAGGTTTCCAAGAACATCCTCAAATTTATTCCAATTTCCATTTTCTTTATGTTCATAACCTAATCTTCCAAACATATTAGTATTTCTCTCCGGCCAGTGAAGTTGATAGAGATCAATATAATCTGTTTGTAGTCTTTTAAGGCTATCATTTACTGCTTCGGTCATTTTATCTAAACCGTAATTATTTCCGCCACCTCTCAAATAAGCTCTCATAGGTCCTGCAACTTTTGATGCTAAAATTACTTGATCTCTTTTTTTCGTTTTTTTAAACCAGTTACCAATTATAATTTCTGTGTGACCAAATGTTTCTGCTTTAGGTGGAACAGCATAAAGTTCTGCAGTATCCCAAAAATTTACTCCTTGATCTAAAGCATAATCCATTTGCTCAAAACCTTCTTCTTGAGTGTTCTGTTCTCCCCATGTCATTGTACCGAGACAAATTGTACTTACATCAAGATTAGTATTCCCTAGTTTTTTGTAATTCATAATGCTTTTTGCATAATTTGGATAATTTTAATCTTTTAAGGCATCTTGAATAATTAGTAAAAGACTATTATATATTACACATTATGAAACTTGATAAAAACGGAATATTAAACAGAGCAAAAGCAGCTCAACAAACAGCAGTTGTAATGGATGAAGGCTTAAGAGCCTACATGCTTAAAGTATATAACTACATGGCAACTGGAATTTTATTAACAGGAATAGTTGCACTTCTTACATTTAAAATGTCAGTAGTAACAAATGATGCAGGATCTATTGTGGGCCTAACATCAGTTGGTAATGCAATTTATATGTCTGGATTAAAATGGTTAGTGATGTTGGCTCCTTTGGGAATTGTGTTTTATATGAGTTTTGGAATTAATAAAATGAGCGCATCAAAAGCTCAAACAACTTTTTGGGTTTTCGCAGCATTAATGGGGTTATCTTTATCATCCATCTTGTTAGTTTACACTGGAATGAGCGTTACAAGAGTTTTCTTTATCTGCTCAGCGACTTTCGGTGCAATGAGCATTTATGGCTATACAACTAAAAGAGATCTTACGAAGCTAGGTTCTTTTTTAATGATGGGGTTAATTGGAATTATAATCGCATCTATTGTTAATATTTTTATGAAATCTTCAATGATGTACTTTGTAATATCTATTTTAGGTGTTTTGATTTTTGTAGGCTTAACAGCTTATGATACTCAAAAGATAAAAAATATGTATGCAGCAAGTGATACAGGTGAGATCATGGGTAAAAAAGCCGTAATGGGTGCCCTAACTTTATACTTAGACTTTATAAATCTATTTATAATGTTATTGAGATTATTTGGTCAAAGAAGATAATTTTACTTTTATAATTTTTTCCAGTTAGTATTTTTTAACAATATCTTTAGGTCAAAAGAATTTTTTAAAATTTTGCCACTTGTATCTGTAATTAAATATTTAAGATTTTTATTTTTTGGTCTAAAATTTTTACAAATTTTATATAACGCATTTTCTGCAGCATTCCTAAACACGCTAAAACTCACCTGTTTACTTGAAATGCTTAAACCATAATCTTTCCAAGATCCTTCAGAAACCATTTTGGCGTATAAATCTAAAATAATTTTAAGCTCATCTTTTTCAAAGAATTGCTTTTCATCAGTTTGATTGTGTGGGTTATTAACAACTAATTTTAAATTACTACGCATCAACTTTATGTTTATTAATCAAAGGTATTTGAAATCCTGTAAATACAATAGTTATTGGCAGCATTCCCCATACTTTAAAATTAACCCAAAACTCTTCAGTTTGAGTACGCCAAATACACTCATTTAATATTGCAAGACCAAAGAAAAAAAACATCCATCTTCTATTTAAAAGTTCCCATCCTATATCTGATAAAGGAATTGATTTACCCATTATCTTTTTTAAAACTGGTTCTTTAGTAAAATATTTCCCAAAAAATAACACTAAAGCAAATAGAATATTAATAATTGTAGGTTTTACATAAATAAAAACTGGATCGTTAAAATAAATAGTAAGCCCACCAAAAAAAGTTATTAATATTCCGCTAACTAGAGGCATAGTTGGAATTTTTTTTTCAAAAAACCAAACAACTGCCAAAGCAATTAAAGTTGCAACTATAAGTGGAGGAATTGCAACAGATAAATTTTTATCATTATTGTAATAGTAGAAAAAAAATATAGCTAAAGGCCCAAAATCAGTAACAAATTTTAAAAAAGATTTATTCACTTTAAAAATACTAACATATTGCCACATTACAAAACATTAATATTTTTAGCATTGATTTTTATATTTAAATACCCATACTAGTATCAATGCCAATTCAAAACGCAAAATTCTCAATAGGAGATATCGTTAAGCATAAACACTTCGAATTTAGAGGTGTCATATACGATGTTGATTTTGAATTTAATAATTCAGAAGAATGGTACCAGTCTATTCCAAAAAATGTTAGGCCTAGAAAAGATCAACCTTTTTATCATTTACTGGCTGAAAATGACGAAATTACTTATGAAGCCTATGTTTCAGAGCAAAATTTGTTAATGGATGACTCTGGTGAACCGATAAAACACCCTTTAATTGAAGAGATTTTTTCTGGCAAAAAAGGCTCAACTTATTTCAAGCTTTCAAATTAAGCAAATCACTATTCAACCACATTTAGTTCAAATCTAGGCCACACAAATTAGTTAAATATAATCCATATTCTGATCAAGAGTGTTAAAAGTTAATTTCAATTCATTATATCCCTCTGCATTCTTGATCGGAAATCCTTTTCATAATAGATATCTCTGAAATAATATTAAAAAAAACTATGTTTAAATTTTTTGAACCTAATAAGATTTTTCAGATAACATCTAAAGCACCAAAATATGTTTTACTTTTATTTATAATTGTTCTTTCTATTGGATTAACTGAGGCATTATTTTTATCTCCAGAAGATTATAAACAAAGTGATGCAGTTAGAATTATGTATGTGCATGTTCCCTCTGCATGGATTTCTCTTGGAATTTTTTCATCTATTACTTTTTTATCAATTTTTGGCTTTGTTTTTAAAAATAAAAATTTTTTTTTAATAGCAAAAAGTTTAGCTCCTTCTGGATTTGTTTTTAATATCATAGCACTGGTTACAGGAGCAATTTGGGGTAAACCAACATGGGGAACTTGGTGGGCTTGGGATGCAAGAATTACTTCTATGTTAATCTTGGCATTATTTTATGCCATGTATTTAATTTCATGGAGAATTTATGAAACTGAGGAAAAGGTTTTTAAGATTACAACTTTTATTACAATATTAGGCATAATTAATGTTCCAATTATAAAATATTCTGTAGATTGGTGGAACACACTTCATCAACCAGCATCAATCAATATTTTGTCAAAAAGTACAATTCATACATCAATGCTTTTTCCTCTATTGATAATGACTGCGGCATTTGCTCTTTTTTCATTGCTAATTTTCTTAGTGAAATATAATACAGAACTGATAAAAATTAAAAATAAAGGCCTAGATAGACTATGATAAATGAATTACTTTTTATGAATGGATACGGAGTTTATGTGTTATCAGCATTCAGTTTTACTCTTTTAAGTTTTTCAGCTTTATATTTAATTACAAAAATTCAGTTTGTTAAGGAACAAAATAAATTTGTAGCTAAATTTGGATCTTTAAACTCTAAAAAAGCTAAATCTGCAAAAACTCAAAGAATAAACAAAGAAA